>CABXPN010000012.1 GCA_902514225.1 uncultured Bacteroidota bacterium | reverse complement strand
AAGAAATTGAAGCTGTTACTGAAACTGAAGAGTCTGCAGAAGAAACTAAAGAAGAAGAATCAAATGATTCATCAGAAGAGGAGAAAGCAGAATAATATATTAATTATGATATAAATAATTTAAGGATAAAACATTTTGTGTTTTATCCTTTTTTTATAACTTTATAGCAAATATGAAATACCAAAAAAAACAAGATGCAATTTTACTATTAGAGGACGGAACTATCTTTTATGGTAAATCTGCTGGTGCAATAGGAACTGCAACTGGAGAGTTATGTTTTAATACAGGAATGACGGGATATCAGGAAGTGTTTACAGATCCTTCTTATTTCGGACAATTAATGATTACTACTAACGCTCATATTGGTAATTATGGCACAAATAAAAAAGAGATTGAGTCTGATGATATGAAAATTTCAGGACTTATTTGTAAAAACTTCAACCAAGGATTTTCAAGAACAGATGCTGATATGTCGCTACAAGATTATTTTGTAAGTCAGAATAAGATTGTTATTTCGGATATTGATACAAGGTCGTTAGTAAAATATATCAGAGATAAAGGAGCTATGAATGCAGTCATTTCTTCTGAAAATCTTGACATCGAATCTTTAAAGGTAGAATTATCTAAAGTACCTTCAATGGAAGGACTTGAGTTGTCTTCTTCTGTTTCAACAAAAGAATCTTATTTTATTGGTGATGAAAATGCAGATCTAAAAGTAGCAGTTTTAGATCTTGGAGTAAAAAGAAATATTCTTAAATGCTTAACTGATAGAGGATGTTTCCTAAAAGTATTTCCTATGCATACTTCATTCGAAGAAATGAATAAGTGGAATCCAAATGGTTTCTTTTTATCAAACGGACCTGGAGATCCTTCAGTAATGCCTGAAGTTATTGAAGAAGTTAAGAAGGTTACATCTGCTGGAAAAGCTGTGTTTGGAATTTGTTTAGGTCATCAAGCTCTTGCACTTTCAGAAGGCATTTCAACTTATAAAATGCATAACGGACATAGAGGAATTAATCATCCTGTAAAAAACCTATCTACAGGAAAAGCAGAGGTTACTTCTCAAAATCATGGTTTCGGGATTTCTGAAGATGATATTAAGAATAATCCAAATGTGGAAATAACGCATATTAATTTGAATGATGATACTATTGAAGGAATTAAGTTGGTAAATAAGAATTGTTTTTCAGTTCAATACCATCCAGAATCTTCCCCAGGACCACACGATTCCAGATATTTATTTGATGATTTTGTAAATAATATAAAAAATAACTAATGGGAAGAATAGTAAATATACACGCAAGACAAATCTTAGACTCCAGAGGTAACCCTACTGTAGAGGCGGAAGTACTTACTGAAAACGGAGAAATGGGAAGAGCAGCAGTTCCTTCAGGAGCTTCTACCGGAAAACATGAGGCTGTTGAATTAAGAGATGGAGATAAAGGTACTTATTTAGGAAAAGGTGTTTTAAAAGCAGTTCAGAATATAAAAACTGCAATTAATGAAGAGTTAAAAGGTGTATATGTTAACGAACAATCTTTTATCGATAATAAGATGATAGATTTAGATGGTACTCCAAATAAAGCAAATCTAGGAGCAAATGCTATGTTAGCTGTTTCTTTGGCTTGTGCAAAAGCTGCTGCTATAGAAAGTGGACAAGAGTTATTTAATTATATTGGTGGTGTTAATGCCAGAGAATTACCAATTCCTATGATGAATATTCTGAATGGTGGTTCGCATGCTGATAACAGTATCGATTTTCAGGAATTTATGGTAATGCCTGTTGGTGCTACTTCATTTTCCGAGTCTTTAAAAATGGGAACTGAAGTTTTTCATCATCTAAAAGCAGAATTAAAATCTCAAGGACATTCTACAAATGTTGGGGATGAAGGTGGGTTTGCTCCTAATTTAGGTTCAAATGAAGAAGCAATTGAAGTTGTATTAAAAGCAATAGAATCTGCAGGGTATAATCCAGGAGATGATATGTATATTGCTATGGATGCTGCAGCATCAGAATTTTATAATGCTGAAGAAAATATATACCACTTCCATCAATCAACAGGAGATAAATTAACTCCAACTGAAATGGTTGACTATTGGTCAGATTGGACTAAAAAATATCCAATTCTTTCTATTGAAGATGGTTTGGATGAAGACGATTGGGACGCTTGGAAAGATTTAACAAATAAAATTGGAGATAAAGTTCAGTTAGTTGGTGATGATTTATTTGTTACTAATGTAGATAGACTTGGAAGAGGAATTGATAATGATATTGCAAATTCAATTTTGATAAAAGTAAATCAGATAGGAACTTTAACGGAAACAATTAATGCGGTACAGATGGCACAGAATAATTCTTATACATCTGTAATGAGTCATAGATCTGGGGAAACTGAAGATACAACAATTGCAGATTTGGCAGTTGCACTAAATTGCGGGCAAATAAAAACTGGTTCTGCTTCTCGTTCTGATAGAATGGCTAAGTATAATCAACTTTTAAGAATTGAAGAAATGCTTGGAGAACAAGCAATTTACACGGGAAAAGAATTTAAGTTTTTATAACACCTACTAGGTTTAGATAGATGATTTGACAACAAAACATGTTGTAATTTTACAGCATTATTAATGATAAAAAACAGGAAAATGGAAAAGAAAGCAGAATTACACTATAATGGAGAAGTTTATGAAATCCCGGTTGTAACAGGGACAGAAAGTGAGAACGCTCTAGATATTAGCAAGTTAAGAGGTCAATCTGGTTTGGTAACTTTAGATAGAGGATTTAAAAATACTGGTTCTTGCGAAAGTGCAATTACTTTTCTAAATGGTGAAGAGGGAATCTTAAGGTATAGAGGATATTCAATAGAGGAATTAGCAGAGAAATCTACTTTTTTAGAAGTTTCATTTTTACTAATTTATGGCGAATTACCTACAGAAGAGGAGTTAGCTAAATTTATAGATGATATTGATAAACATACTTTAGTTCATGAAGATGTAAAATCAATTTTAGATGGTTACCCTTCAAAAGCTCATCCTATGGGAGTATTATCTTCTTTGGTTTCATCATTAACTGCATTTTACCCAAAATCTTTAGATCCGAACAGGTCAAAAGAACAAATTAATGGAACAATTATTCGTTTCCTTGCAAAACTTCCTACTCTAGCCGCTTGGAGTTTTAAAAACAGGATGCGTCAACCTATTGTTTACCCTCAAAACGGATTGAATTATACAGAAAACTTCTTACACATGATGTTTTCACTTCCAACAAATGATGATAAAGTAAACCCTGTAATAGCAAAAGCGCTTGATAAATTATTAATTCTACATGCTGATCATGAGCAAAATTGTTCTGCTTCTACAGTAAGAATTGTAGGATCTTCTCACGCTAGTTTATATGCTTCAGTTTCTGCTGGTATTGCTGCACTTTGGGGACCATTACATGGTGGTGCTAACCAAGCTGTAATCGAAATGTTGGAAGAAATAAAAGTAGATGGAGGTGATGTGGATAAATATATTGCAAAAGCAAAAGATAAGTCTGATCCTTTCAGATTAATGGGATTCGGACATAGAGTTTATAAGAATTTTGATCCAAGAGCTACTATTATTAAACAAGCAGCTGATGATGTGTTAAAAGAACTTGGGATTGAAGATCCTGTTTTAGATATTGCAATGAAACTAGAAAAAGTTGCTTTGCAAGATGAATATTTTAAAGCAAGAGGATTATATCCTAATGTAGATTTTTATTCAGGGATAATATACAGAGCACTTGGAATACCAACAGATATGTTTACAGTAATGTTTGCACTTGGCAGACTTCCTGGATGGATTGCACAATGGAAAGAAATGAGAGAGAATGGAGAACCAATTGGACGACCAAGACAGGTCTATGCAGGCGCAACTGAAAGAAAATATGTTTCAGTTGATAACAGATAAATAAAATTATATTTAAAAATTAGGGGAGTCGTTTGACTCCCTTTTTTTATTTTTGGGCTATGGCTTACAAAACTTTACAACAATGTATTTCTGATTTAGATAAAAAAGGAGAACTGAAAATTATTTCGGAAGAAGTAAATCCTGAGTTGGATATAGCTTCCATTCATTTAGATGAATTTGCAAAAGGAGGCAAAGCAATGTTATTTGAGAATATTAAAGGAAGTAAGTTTAGAGCAGTTTCTAATTTATTTGGAACTTTGGAAAGGAGTAGATTTATGTTTCGTGGGAATCTTCAAATTGTAAAAGATTTAATTGATATAAAAACTAATCCTATTTATTCTTTAAAAAACCCTGCAAAAGCACTTTTCACAGTCTTAAATGGAATTTTTGCAATTCCAAAAAAAGTTAGATTTAAAGGGTTTAAAGAAATACAAATTGAAGATTTACCTCAAATAAAATGTTGGGAAAAGGATGGTGGAGCTTTTATTACTTTACCTCAAGTCTATTCAGAAGATCCTGAAAATCCTGGAATATTGAATTCTAATTTAGGAATGTATCGTATTCAATTATCTGGAAATGAATATATTCAGAATGAAGAGATCGGATTGCATTATCAGATACATAGAGGTATTGGAATTCATCAGAAAAAAGGAAATAAGAAGGGAGAACCTTTAAAGGTTTCTGTTTTTGTAGGGGGTCCTCCTGCACATACCTTTTCTGCAGTTATGCCCTTACCAGAAGGCATGTCTGAACTTTCGTTTGCTGGAGTGTTAGGAAAAAGAAGATTCAGATATGCAAAGAAAGATGGTTATACAATTTCTGCAGATGCTGATTTTGTAATTTGTGGTGAAATTCATGCAAATGAAACTAAGCCAGAGGGTCCTTTTGGAGATCATTTAGGTTATTATAGTTTGACTCATGATTTTCCTGTAATGAAGGTAAAGAAGGTTTATGCAAAGGAAAATGCAATTTGGCCTTTTACAGTTGTTGGTCGACCACCTCAAGAGGATTCTCAGTTTGGAGCTTTGATTCATGAGATAACTGGTAGTGCTATTGAAAAAGAAATTCCAGGATTAAGATCCGTAAATGCAGTAGATGCTTCAGGAGTTCATCCTCTATTGTTAGCTGTGGGTAGTGAGCGATACACCCCTTATAATCCAATCAGAAAACCACAAGAATTATTAACCATTGCCAATCATATCTTAGGTACAGGACAAATGTCCTTGGCAAAATATTTATTTATTTGTGATGAAGAGAATTCTCTCAATGTGAATGATGAGAAGGGATATTTCACTCACTTCTTAGAGAGGGTAGATTGGAAAAGAGATTTGCATTTCCAGACAAAAACTACTATTGATACTTTAGACTATAGTGGAGATGGTTTAAATGAAGGTTCGAAAGTGGTAATAGCTGCTGCAGGTGAAATAAAACGCACTTTATCTGAGAAAATAAATGAAATTAATTTGCCAGATAATTTTTCAAACCCTAAATTAGTGAGTAAAGGAAATTTAGTTATTGAAGGTGAAGGAGAGATTGATGAACTTATCTTATCTTTAGAAAATCAGAGTTTAGATGGAATAGGACTTATTACTTTAGTTGATGATGCTAGTTTTGTTGTCAAAAATTTTTCTAATTGGTTATGGGTTACTTTTACTCGTTCTAATCCTGCATCAGATATTTACGGATTACATTCAGAAACTATAAATAAACATTTTTCTTGCTCTATTCCAATAATTGATGCCAGAATTAAGAAACATCATGCTCCAGTTTTAGAGAGAAGTTAATTTTACTACAATGTATTTTTCCAATTCCACGATAACCATCCGATATATATTGTAGTTGATATTTCTATAATACTAAAAAAGAGGTAGTGCATAGTAAATTCACCACTTATCAATGTTCCAGACTGAATTAATGTAAAAGTAATTCCTCCAATAATATTTAACTTCCTATTTAAAGAATATTTCAGAACTCTTGATAGAACAATCATCACCATAGCAAATTCCATGATGATTGCAAAAGTTAGCAAGAAACCTTGTGTAAGTTCCATTCCTCCAGCGTGTCCTGTCAAAAATTGATTGAGATCTGGAGCATGAAACAAAGTAAATACATCACAAAAAATATAATTTACAGTTACAAATATCCATAAAGTAGAGAGTAATACTTTTTTTTATCTAACTTTTTATCTTTCATTATTTAATATCTTCTTTTCTTCTTCTTTTTTTTAGATAAAACTTTGTATTCAGGAGCTTTTGAAAAACCTTTTGGTAATTCTAATTTTGGAACTTCTTTTTCTATCAGCTTTTCAATGTCCATAAAATTACGGACTTGTTTCGGATTTATGAAAGTGATTGCTTCTCCTGTTCTATCAGCTCGGGCAGTTCTACCAATTCTGTGTACATAATCCTCTGCATCATGAGGCACTTCATAATTTATTACCAATTCAATTCCTTTAATGTCAATTCCTCTTGATAAAATATCGGTAGCTACTAAAATCCTAATTTTCTTACTTTTAAAATCTCTTATTGTTTCCTCTCTCTGTTCTTGATCTAATCCTGAGTGCATTTCACTTGCTCTCATGCCAGCTTTATTTAGAGTTTGCTTTATTTCTTTTACACTTTTTATACTAGATGCAAAAACTAAAACATGACTTAAGTCTTTTCCTTTCGCTTTTAGTATTTCTCTCACTAATTTTACTTTTTGCTTGTCATGAACCATATATGCATTTTGTGTAAGTCCGTCAGCAGGTTTTGAAATTGCCAAACTTATACTTTCAGGATTTTTTAATAAAGTAGTAGCAAGCGTTCTTATTTTAGGAGGCATGGTTGCCGAGAATAATAAGTTTTGTTTTTCTTTAGGGAGTTTGTTTGCAATTTTCATGATATCATCATAAAAACCCATATCTAACATTCTATCAGCTTCATCCAAAATAAAATGTTTTACTCCAGAAGTGTCAAAATAATCAAAATCTAAATGAGCTAATAACCTTCCAGGAGTGCAGATAATAATATCTGCTCCTTTTTTTAAGGCTTGTTTTTGGTTATCGAATTCTACTCCAGTTCCCCCACCATAAATTGGGTAGGATGAAGAGTTAGTGAAATAAGAAAACCCTTCAATCTGTCTGTCAATTTGCTTTGCAAGTTCTCTAGTAGGAGCAATAATTATAGTGTTTACTTTATTAGAGTTAGCGTTGGTTAATTTATCCAAAATAGGTAAAACAAAAGCTGCTGTTTTTCCTGTACCTGTTTGTGCACAGGCTATTAAATCTTTTCCGTTTTGTATGATGGGGATTGCTTGTTCTTGTATTGGGGTAGCCTTTTCAAATCCCATCATGTCCAGTCCCTCTTGTAATTCGTCTCCGAATTTAAATGTTGTAAATTTCATTCGGTAAATATAGTAAAAGCAAATTTGCTTTCTGATAATAATTAGATCATGATTTCTTTGATGTATTCTACTAGCATTCCTAAGAAAACCCAAGCTGGGAAATGAACAAAACTGATAACACCTTTCCAGTGTTTTCCTTTACTTAAATAACTGTAATTCCAAATTCGTATCCCAAACTTTAATAAGGGATAACCTACTATAATCTCTATTAACCAAACCCAAATAGGATAAGATAAATAACGAACGATATCATTTGTAATAATGCTTTCTACCAAATCAAATCCGTAGGATAAACCAAATCCATAAATAGGAAACATCCAAAGGGAAGTATGCCCCATTAAATTGAGTTCTTTTTTTGTAATTAGATCAAAAATTGCAGTAAATGCTACTTCTGTACAAATACCAAACATGCTCCAAAATAAGACTTCTGAAATATGCATTACTCTAAAAGAAATTTAAGAATTTTTATTTTTATTTTTGTAAAAGGGGTGTATTTTATATTAGGTTCTATCCAGGAGGTTTTATGTAAAATACTTTTGTAATGGGTAAAAGTGTCAAACCCTGCTTTGGAATGGTAAGATCCAATACCGCTTGCTCCAACTCCTCCAAAAGGGAGGTTAGGATTAGAAAGATGAACTAAGGATTCGTTAATTGAACCTCCTCCAAATGAGATTTCTTTTATTATTTTTTTGATTATTTTTTTATTTTTGGAATAGATATAAAGTGAAAGAGGTTTCTCACTTTCTTTTATCTTACTGATTACATTTTCTAAGTTCTCAAAGGAAATAACAGGTAGTATAGGTCCAAAAATTTCATTTTTCATTATAGAATCCTCAAAATTGATGTTGTGCAAAATGGTAGGTTGAATTAATCTGTTTTCTTTATTTGTGTCTCCTCCATGATAAATTTTATCCGTAGGAATTAGTTGTTTCAATCGGTTAAAATTTTGTTTGTTTACAATCTGAACATAATTTTCGTTTATGTTTTCACTAAGAGGATAAAACTTCTGAATTTCTTTTTTTATAGCTTCTAATAATTCACTTTCAATTGATTTTTCTACTAACAGATAATCAGGGGCAATGCAAGTTTGTCCTGCATTTAGGAATTTTGCCCAAACAATTCGTTTTGCAGTTATCTTAATGTTGCAATCTGCTAATACAAAAGTGGGACTTTTTCCTCCCAATTCTAAAGTTACAGGAGTTAAGTTTTCTGCAGCTGCTTTGTAAACTATTTTCCCAATGGGGGTACTTCCTGTAAAGAAGATCTTATCCCATTTTTGATGTAATAATTCTGTTGTAGTTTCAACTCCTCCCTCTATTACGGTTAGATGATTTTCATCAAAATTAGTATTGATAATTTCGGATAATATTTTACTGGTATTGTTGGGGATTTCAGAAGGTTTTATCACCACAGTATTTCCTGCCGAGATTGCCGAAATAGTTGGAATAAGTGCTATTTGATAAGGATAATTCCAAGCGGAAATAACTAAAACACTTCCCAATGGTTCAGGGATTATATAACTTTTGGCAGGAAAGTTGGCAAGATTGGTTCTTACTCTTTTTTGCTTACTCCATTTTTTTAGGTTACGAATCGCATCATTCAGTTCATTATAAATAAGGGAAAGTTCCGTAAGGTAAGTTTCAAACTTTGACTTTTTAAAATCAGTATAAATTGCAGTATAGAGTTTCTCCTCATTTTCTTTTAAAATGAGTTTCAATTTTTTTAAAGTATCAATTCTGAGAGTAACCTCTTTTGTAGAGTTAGAATTAAAGAACCTCTTTTGATGAGTTACAATTTTTTTGATATCCATTTTTCAAAGATAAGATAATTATTTTCTACCTTTAAAATCATCCATAGTTTTATAAATACCCATAATACTACCGGCAAACCAATCAAAAACATCTACTGACATAAAGGCTTGACCGAAACGAGTAAAACGATAAATCCAACCAGGTATAGTAATGATTTTCTTATTCTTTTCTATTGATTTAATAATGGTAAGTGCTGCTGATTCTGCATCCAAAATTGGCATACGAGATTTAACCCCATCAAACATTCCAGTATTAATATAATAGGGGAGGATGGTAGTGATTTTAATGTCCTTTTTGAGTTGTTTCATTTCCAAGCGTAAACTATCGGACCATGCAAAAACAGCCCATTTACTTGCTGCATAAACGGACATTTTAGGATTAGCAACTAAACTTGCAGAAGAAGCAATATTGCAAATGTGCCCAGTGTTACTCCTCATCATATTTGATAAAAACTGATTACAAATATGCATAGGAGCAGAACTGTTAATTGATAAAGTTTCTTCAATTTCAGATGAGTTATGCTCGTGAAAATATTTCCCTACCACTATCCCTGCATTGTTAATGAGGATATCAATATTTACTTGTTCTTTTTTAAGTAGTTCCGCTTTTTTTTCTATTTGTGAAAGGTCAGAAATATCAACAATATAAGAGGAAATATCTCCCAAAGGGTTTAACTCTTTTAAGGTGTTTTCTATGTTTTGGGTATTAGTGTCCCAAATAATAACTTTTGCCTTTCTCTCTAAGGACAAGCGACTCATAATTTTTCCAATTCCGGAAGCTCCTCCGGTAATTAAGATGGTTTTATTTTTGAGTTTTGTCATTCTCGGAATTTTAAAAACAATATTTGTTTTCTTCTATTAGTTTTGATGCAACAGATCTTCTCATTTCTTTAGGGTTAATGCTATACCCTTTAGTGAATCGTTTTAGTCCCATCAACAACATTCTTTGTTCGTCTCCTTCTGCAAAAGATAAAATCACTTCTTCTCCTGCTTTCTGACAATTTTTAATTGAAGAATATAAGAACAATTTACTCATAGTAATTTGATGTTCGGTTGCCTCTTCTCCATTTTTAGTAGATAGTTTCTCAACTCTTAAAATAGAAGATTCTGCAGTATATACTTCAATTACCATATCTGCCAAGTTCATCAGTACTTCTTGTTCTCTTTCAATAGTCATTGCAAAATGCTCGGCTGCTTTTCCTGCACACATTAAAATTGCTTTCTTCAATTTTTTTATCTGTTCTTTTTCTACTGCAAAAAGTACGCTATCATCTAGCTTGTCAAATGAAGGGATGCTCATTAAGTCAGAAGCAACTTTCATTGCTGGAGTCATAATATCCAACTCCCCTTTCATTGCTTTCTTCAATATCATTCCCACCAATAACATTCTATTTATCTCGTTTGTTCCTTCATAAATTCTGGCAATTCTTGCATCACGGTATGCTGCTTCCATTGGGGTGTCTGCCGAATATCCCATTCCTCCATAAATCTGTATTCCTTCATCCGAACAGAACTGTATGGTTTCTGAACCTAATACTTTTACGATA
Source organism: uncultured Bacteroidota bacterium (assembly GCA_902514225.1). The sequence goes on along the minus strand of CABXPN010000012.1, from coordinate 17,763 downwards.
GAACATTCAATTGCATATTCTTCTACTCCTTTTAAATGTGCCTCCTGATGATTTACACCTTCACTTTCTAATCGTGAAATATTTTTTTCAATCTCTGCTCCAGCACGGTAAGTTGCAGATTCAATAGCGTAAGTTCTTACTGCCATATCTGCTAATTTATGTTTAATGGCTCCAAACTTTGAAATTGGAATACCAAATTGTATACGATCATTTGAATAAGTAGTAGAAAGACCAATCACTCTTCTACAGGCGTCCAATACTGCTGCTGAAAGTTTAATCCTACCCACATTAAGTGCGTTCATAGCAATTTTAAATCCGTTTCCTCTACCTCCTAAAAGGTTTTCAACCGGAACCTTTACATCATTGAAAAATACTTGACGAGTAGAAGAGGAATTTAATCCTAACTTATGTTCTTCTTCTCCCAAAGTGATACCTTCCATTCCTTTTTCAAGAATAAAACCAGTAATATTTTTATCATCTTCAATTCTTGCAAATACTATAAATACATCCGCAAATCCTGCATTTGAAATCCACATTTTTTGTCCTGTAATGAGGTAGTGTTTCCCATCATCAGTAAGTACGGCTTTTGTTTTTCCTGAGTTGGCATCCGAACCTGCTCCAGGTTCAGTTAAACAGTAGCATCCCATCCATTCTCCTGTTGCTAATTTTGGTAAGTACTTTGTTCTTTGTTCGTCATCACCATATAGTAAAATTGGTAATGTTCCAATTCCTGTATGCGCCCCAAATGCTGTTGAGAATGATCCGTTTGCTCCTGAAATTTTATCACAAATTAATACTGAAGTATTAAAGGGCATACCCATTCCTCCATATTCTGCTGGTACGCTAATTCCCAATAATCCCAGTTCTCCTGCTTTTTTCATGCAGTCCTCTGTTAGTTTGTAGTCTTTCTTTTCAAATCTTTCCCTGTGTGGGTCCAATTCTTTTTCTACAAATTCTTTGGTTGCTGATGCCATCATCAATTGATCTTCTCCAAATTCTTCTGGAATAAAAATGTCTTTTGCTTCTTGGTCTTTTATTAAAAATTCTCCTCCTTTTATCATTGTATTATTTTTTTGTTTCAATTTTATGAATTGCTTTTATTGCCTTTAACATAGAGTCAGGAGTTACCGAAATAGTATCAATTCCTTCTTCTACTAAAAACTGTGCAAAGTCAGGGTAGTCTGATGGTCCTTGACCACAAATTCCTACCTTTGTTTTTGTCTTTTTTGCTACTTTTATAAGGTTAGAAATTGATCGTTTTACTGCAGGATTCCTTTCGTTATATATATGGGCTACTAAGGATGAATCTCTGTCCAACCCTAAAGTTAATTGCGTTAAATCGTTAGAGCCTATAGAGAAACCATCAATGAGTTCAGAAAACTCTTCTGCCATTAATATATTTGATGGTAACTCTGCCATAAGGTAAACTTGCAAACCATCTTTTCCTCTTTCTAGTCCATATTTTTTCATCACTTTATAGACCTTTTGTAATTCTTCAACTGTTCTGCAAAAAGGAATCATAATGGTAACATTGTTTAGTCCCATTTTGTCTCTCACTCTTTTAATAGATTTACATTCCATTCCAAAAGCGTATTCATATTGGTCAGAATAGTAACGAGAAGCGCCTCTCCATCCAATCATAGGATTTTCTTCAGTTGGCTCAAAATAATTTCCTCCTAACAAGTTGTAATATTCGTTTGATTTAAAATCAGACATCCTTACGATAGCTTGTTTTGGATAGAATGCTGATGCAATTTTTGCGACTCCATAGGAAAGTCTTTTAATAAAAAAAGTCTCTTCATCTTTAAATCCTCTTGTTAATACTCTTATCTTTTCTGATAATTCATCATCCTCTAATTCTTTGTGTTTTAAAAGTGCTAAAGGATGTGCTTGTATGTAATTATTAATAATAAATTCCTCTCTAGCGAGTCCCACGCCTGCATTTGGTATTTGAGCAAATTTAAAAGCCAAATCAGGAGAAGCTACATTTAGCATAATTGGAGTTTTTGTAGTTGGAAGGTTGTCCAATTTTGTCTTCTTCAATTTAAAAGAGACTATTCCTTCATATACTTTCCCAACATCTCCTTCAGCGCAACTTACCGTAAATTCTTCACCGTTAAAAAGGACTTCCGTTCCATTTTCTGTTCCTACAATTGCAGGTACTCCCATCTCTCGGGCAACAATTGCTGCATGGCATGTTCTTCCTCCTTTATTTGTGATAATTGCAGAGGCTTTTTTCATGATTGGCTCCCAATCAGGGTCTGTCATTTCAGTAACTAAAATATCTCCATCTTTAAAGTCAGAACCATCAAAAGTTCCATCTCTACCATCTAATGAATACATTTTCTGTACTTTTCCTTGTCCTATTTTATCTCCTACTGCAATTCCTGTTAATCTTACTGCTGCATTTTCATAGTTATCAATTCTATATTCTACTAAATCATTATCCTTTTTTCGGGAATGAATAGTTTCTGGTCTTGCTTGAACAATAAATAAATCTCCTGTTAGTCCATCTAGAGCCCATTCGGTATCCATTGGGCACCAGTGTCCTTTTAGCTCAGTATAATAATTTTCAATAATACAAACCCATTCAGCTAACTGTAAGGCTTGTTTATCTGAAATACAGAATTCATCTTGTTGAGTATTCCCAACATGAACGGTCTTTACTAATTGTCCAGGGTCAGTAGAATAAATCATTTTATTTTCTTTCTTACCCATTTTCTTTTCAATAATAGATTCAAAACCATCTTTTAAAGTTGGTTTAAAAATCAAAAATTCATCTGGAGAAACAGTACCTTGTACGACACTTTCACCCAATCCGTAAGAACCGTTAATTAAAACTACATCTTTAAACCCGCTTTCGGTATCTAGTGAAAAAGCAACTCCTGAAGATGCTAAATCAGAACGAACCATTTTCTGTACACAAACAGAAAGTCCTACATCAAAATGGTCAAATCCGAAATTATTTCGATAAGAAATTGCTCTATCGGTAAAAAGTGATGCAAAACAATTTCTTACAGAAGTTAAAATTTGCTCAGGACCTCTAACATTTAAATAGGTTTCTTGTTGTCCTGCAAAAGACGCATCTGGTAAATCTTCAGCTGTAGCTGAAGACCGAACTGCTACATCAGTAATGTCAGAACCATATTTTTGAGATAATTTTGTATACCTTTCTTTTATTTCTTCTTTCAAATCTTCTGGCCACTCACCATTTCTGATAATTTCTCTTATTTCTAAACCTGTTTTTCTTAAGGAAACTAAGTCATCTTTTTTCATTCCTTTTATTAGGGAACGAATGGTCTTATCTAATTTATTGAAACTAATAAATTCCCAATATGCATCAACCGTAAGGGCAAATCCTCCAGGAATATTTACTCCCAATTTACCTAATTTTTGAATCATTTCTCCTAAGGAAGCATTTTTTCCTCCAACTAATTCTAGGTCGGAAAGTAAAACTTCATCCAAATTTACAATGTACTTGTTTTTCATTATTTTTTATGGTTAGTGTTGTTTTCGTTTTTTTATAGGATTTCAAAAACTCCGGCTGCACCTTGTCCTGCACCTACACACATGGTTACCATTCCGTATTTCTGATTTCTTCTTTTCATTTCGTTTATCAACTGAACTGTTAGTTTTCCTCCCGTACATCCTAGTGGATGTCCTAAGGCAATTGCTCCTCCATTTACATTTACAATTTCTCGGTTTAATCCTAACTCACGAATTACTGCTAATGACTGTGAGGCAAAAGCTTCATTCAATTCAATTTGTTCAATATCTCCCAATGTCAATCCAGCTTTTTTAAGTGCCATTGGTATTGCTTTAACTGGTCCTATTCCCATGTGTTTTGGTTCTACTCCTGCTACAGAATAACTGAGTAGTTTCGCAATAGGTTTTACTCCCAACTCATTCACCATTTTTTCTGACATTAATATAACAAAAGCTGCTCCATCTGAAGTTTGTGATGCATTTGCTGCAGTAACTGTCCCTTCTTGTGCAAATACAGTTCTTAGTTTTGCTAATGCTTCAGCTGTACCTCCTTTTCTTGGTCCTTCATCTGTATCTACTACATATTCTCTTTCTTGTCTTTTTTCGTTTTTGTCTAAGTAAGTTTCCTTTACCGTAATAGGCACAATTCCACTTTTAAAGTATCCTTTTTCAATCGCGTTAAGTGCCTTTTGGTGGGAGTTAAAAGCAAATTCATCTTGATCTTTTCTGCTGATATTCCATTTGTCGGCAACTGCTTCTGCAGTAAGTCCCATGTTCCAGTACCAATCAGAATTTCTTTTTGCTACATCATAATTTGGTACAATTCTCCATCCTCCAAATGGGATAGGAGACATGCATTCTACACCTCCGGCAATAATGCAATCGGCCATTCCACTTTGTATTTTTGCATTTGCAATTGCAATGGTTTCCAGTCCTGATGAACAATACCTGTTTACTGTCATTCCCGGAACTTTTATAGTATCTAAGCCCATTAAGGAAATCATTCTTCCAATATTTAGTCCTTGTTCTGCTTCAGGAGTTGCGTTTCCACAAATCACATCATCAATTTTATCTTTATCTAATTCAGGAATAGATGCTACTAAATGTTTAATTACATCTGCTGCTAAATCATCAGGTCTAGTAAATTTAAAAACTCCTTTTCCTGATTTCCCTACTGCTGATCTGTATCCTGCTACTATATATGCTGTATTCATAATTTTAATTTCTTAATGGTTTACCTTTCTTTAACATGTGTTCTATTCTTTCCAAAGTTTTTCTTTCTCCACATAATGATAGGAAGGCTTCTCTTTCAAGGTCTAATAAATATTGCTCCGAAACTAAAGTAGGAGCTGATAAATCTCCACCACAAATTGCATAAGCTAATTTTTCTGACATTAATTTTTCATGTTCAGTAATGTATCCTGCTGCATGCATGGAATGTGCACCTACCATAAACATACCCAAACCTTCTTTTCCTAAAGCTTTGATTTTACTCTCTACTGGCTTTGTATAACCTTGATTTGCTAAAGTAAGTGCTGAAGATTTTGCATCTGTTATTAAGTTATTGATTCCTATTGTTACTTTATCTCTATTTCTTAAGAGTAAATCTAACTCAATAGCTTCTTGTGCAGAAGTTGCAACTTTTGCCATTCCAATATTTAGATACTTCTCTTTAATAGTTGGAAGTTGAATGTCTCCAGAGAAGTATGCGTCAGATGCTCTTTTAGCCATTTCTTTAGTCCCTCCTCCTCCAGGTATTACTCCAACTCCCATTTCTACTAATCCGATATAGGTTTCTGCTGAGGCCTGTACATGATCAGCATGTAAAGAGATTTCACAACCTCCACCTAAGGTCATTCCATGAGTTGCAACAACAACTGGTACAGATGAATATCTAATTCTTCCTGTAGTATTCTGAAACGCACGAACCGCAAAATCAATTTCTTCATATTCTTGCTCTATAGCCATCATAAAAATCATAGCAATATTTGCACCAACCGAAAAGTTTGTTCCTTGATTTGCAATAACTAATCCTTTGTGATTTTTTTCTGCAATTTCAATTGCTTTCTGAATTCCTTCTAATACTTCTCCACCAATAGAATTCATTTTTGTTCTCCATTCCAAGTTTACAATCCCATCTCCAATATCGGTTAGGTTACATCCTGAATTACTCCAAATGGTATTGTTTTCACGGATATGATCCAATACAATAAAATTCTCCATTCCAGAAACTTTTTCCTGGGATTGTTTAGGGATATTATAATAATTTAATATTCCGTTTTTAGTAGTGTAAAAAGAAGACTGTCCAGATTTAACCATATCATAAACCCAAGGAGCTGCTTTGTATCCATTCTCTTCCATTTTGGAAAGTGTTTCTTCAACATCTAAAGCATTCCACATCTGAAATGGTCCTATTTCCCAACCAAAACCTGCACAAAGTGCTCTGTCTATTTTGTAAAGGTCATCCGTTATTTCAGGTATTCTGTGCGATACATAAGCAAAGGAAGAATAAAATGATTTACGGTAAAACTCTCCTGCTTTATCTTTTCCTTTTACAAGAATTTTTAATCTTTTTAATAAGTCATCTTCCTGTTTTGCAGCTGCAATGGTTGCGAATTTTATTCTTTGTTTTGGAGCATATTCCATAGTACTGAGGTTTAGTGCCTCAATAACTCTTTTTCCGTTTGCATCTTTTGATTTTTTGTAGAAACCTTGCTTAGTTTTGTCCCCTAACCATTTGTTCTCACTCATCTTTGTAATGAAATCAGGTAATTCAAAATTCCCTCTCATTTCATCATTAGGACAATTTTCATAAACTCCATTTGCAACATGAATAAGCGTATCCAATCCAACTAAATCACAAGTACGGAAAGTTGCTGATTTTGGACGACCAATAATTGGTCCGCTTAAGGAATCAACTTCTTCTACTGTCAAATCTAATTCTTTTACCAAGTGGAATAGTGACATGATATTTGCAACTCCAATTCTGTTGGCAATAAATGCAGGAGTGTCCTTACAAAGTACCATGTCTTTTCCAAGGAATTTATCCCCATAACTCATAAGGAAGTCAGTAACTTCCGATTTTGTTTTAGTGGTTGGAATAATTTCCAATAATTTCAAATATCTTGGAGGATTGAAAAAGTGAGTTCCACAGAAATGAGCTTTAAAGTCGTCATTTCTTCCATCAATCATGCTTTCAATAGGAATTCCGGAAGTATTGGAAGAAATTAAAGTTCCGTTTGTTCTGAACTTTTCTATTTTTTCAAAAACCTGTTTTTTAATGTCAAGCCTTTCCACAACTACCTCAATAATCCAATCTGTATCTGCAATTTTATGCAAATCATCCTCTAAATTTCCTGTAGTAATTCTACTTGCAAACTCTTTACTGTAAATAGGAGAGGGTTTACTTTTTAGTGTGCTTTTTAGGGCATCATTTACTATGGAATTTCTAATTGTTTTGTCTTTTAATTGTTCCTTAGTTAAATCAAAAGGAACAATATCCAAGAGTAGAACTTCAACTCCAATATTTGCAAAATGGCAAGCAATACGAGAACCCATAATTCCGGAACCAACTACTGCTACCTTATTAATGTGTCTATTTAGTTTCATCTATAATTTTATTTATCTTTTTTAATATGGCAAAGAAGATATCCATTTCTTTTTGTTCAAAATGTGATTGTATGCTTTCATTAAAATTTATTACTGTTTCTTTAGCAACTTCCCTCCAGTCCATACCAAGTGGAGTTAAATGTATTACAGTTCTTCTTTTATCGTTTGGGTCTGTTTTTCTTTCAATTACTCCACTTTCTTCTAATTTACTTAACGAACGAGATAATGAAGTTGCCTCCATACCCATATTAGGTCCGAGTTGAGTGGAAGGCGTTCCTTCTGTAATATCAATATTAAGTATAATCATACCTAAAGCCATGCTTGCCATATACTCATTTGCAGTACGATTATAAAGTTTCGTAATATTATACCAAGTCTTTCTGATATTATAATCTATCGTTTCTTCTTGTTCCATAGTTTTTTTTTAATGCTACGAAAATAATAAAAAATACTATGCGTGCATAGTAAATATATAAATATTATGCTTGCATAATAAGTTTATAAAAAAATGTTTATTTTTATCGAAATTAAAATCTAAGAAATTATGAATTATTTATCACCTTTAGAAATGATGTATAAATGGGAAGAGGAAAAGTCGGATAAAGTATATTTGAGCCAGCCGATTGATGGGGTATGGAACAATTGGACTTATAATGAGGTTATGGATGAAGTAAGAAAAATGGCTTCTTATATAAAAAGTTTAAATCTGGAAGAAAAAAGTAAGATTGCTATACTTTCTAAAAATTGTGCACATTGGATAATGAGTGATTTAGCAATTATGATGAGTGGGCATGTTTCAGTCCCTTTGTACCCTAATTTAAGTGCGGAAACATTAAATAAAATCCTTATTCATTCTGAAACAAGATTAATGTTTGTAGGAAAATTAGATGGTTTTTCAAAAATGCAATCAGGTATTCCTGAAAATATGAATTGTATTACTTATCCTTTCTATTCAGAAGATTATCCGAAATGGGATGAAGTGACAAAAGGTGTAGAGCCACTTATGGAAAATGTAATTAGAGATGATAATGAACTTGCTACAATTATTTATACTTCCGGAACAACTGGAGATCCGAAAGGAGTGATGCATAAATTTTATAATCTTAGTTTTGCAACTACAAATGCAGTAAACGCTCTACCTTTAGAAAATGAATCTTTCTTTTCCTATTTGCCATTATGCCATATTGCAGAACGATTATTGGTCCAAATGGGTTCTATTTATACGGGAGGGAAAGTTTCTTTTGCAGAGAATCTAGATACTTTTGCTGATAATTTGTCTACTGCTTCTCCTACTGTTTTTTTGGGTGTTCCAAGAATTTGGACTAAATTTCAACAGGGTATTTTGACTAAATTACCACAGAAGAAATTAAATATATTATTGTCAATTCCTTTTGTTTCGTCTTTAATAAAAAAGAAGATACAGAAAGGTTTAGGTTTAAGTAAAGCAAGAAATATTTTTACAGGTGCTGCTCCTACTCCAGCTCCTCTTATTAGGTGGTTTGCTCGTTTAGGGATTCATATACAAGAAGCTTATGCCATGACGGAAAACACTTGCTATTCTCATGTTAGTTTTAGAGATAATATTAAAATTGGTTCGGTAGGGCAAGCTCTTCCTCTTTGTGATGTAAAACTATCGGAGCAAAATGAAATATTGATTAAGCATAATGCTTTAATGGATGGATATTATAAAGAAGATGATCAGACCTCTGAAACAATAAAAGAAGGATGGCTTTATACAGGAGATGAAGGATATATTGATGAAAATGGATTCTTGAGAATTACAGGTAGAGTAAAAGATATTTTTAAAACTTCAAAAGGAAAATATGTAGCGCCTTCTCCGATTGAAATGAAACTTTCGGCTAATAAGAATATAGAACAAGTGTGTGTAGTAGGAAATGGGCTGCCACAACCAATCGCATTAATTACTTTATCCGAAATAGGTTTAAGTAAACAGAAAGAAGATTTGATTAAAAGTTTAGAAAAGACATTAAGAATTGTTAACACTAAACTTGATGGTCATGAAAGGATTCATAATATAGTGCTGGTAAATGAAGAGTGGAATATAGAAAACAAACTACTTACTCCTACCATGAAAATAAAAAGAAATTCCATAGAAAAGAAATATAAAGAACACTATTCTAATTGGTATCATTCATCTAATAAAATTGTAACATAAATTTGTTAATATTGCAGAATAATTAAAATAATGAACAATAAAAAACTAAAGAATAAATTATATCATATAATTTTTGAAGCTGAAACCAGATCAGGTAAATTATTTGATATTCTCTTGTTAATAAGTATAGTGATTTCGGTAATCTGTGTAACATTAGAAAGTGTTAAAGAGATTAGTGCGCGATATGGGACATTACTGCAAATTTTTGAATGGATTTTTACTATATTATTTACAATTGAATATTGTCTAAGGATTTGGGTAATTAAGAAGCCTTTGAAATACATATTTTCATTTATGGGAGTTGTAGACTTGTTAGCAATACTTCCATCATACCTAATGTTTATTTTTGATTTACATTTCTTAATGATGATCAGAGTTATAAGATTAATTAGACTGTTTAGAATTTTTCATTTATCCTCTTATATAAGAGGTGGGCAAACTATGCTGATAGCATTAAGAAGATCAATACCAAAAATTGTTGTTTTTCTTTTAACGGTTATATTATTTGTCATTGTGATAGGAACAATAATGTATATTGTAGAAGGACCTTTGGGAAATAATACAGATGGATTTGGAGATATTCCAAATTCGATTTATTGGGCAATTGTAACATTAACTACAGTAGGTTATGGAAGTGCGGTTCCTGTCACTGCGTTTGGTAAACTTTTCGCATCTATCATTATGTTAATGGGATATGGAATTATTGCTGTTCCTACAGGTATTGTTGCTTCTGCCCTTTCAAGAAATTCTCAAGATTTAGATCACCCAACACTAAAATGTAATCATTGTCTAACTCATATTAATGAGGTAGATAAATATTGTTCTGCATGTGGTGGGAAAATAGATTAATTTATTTTAGATAACTCCTCTTTAACAAAATCTGCAAGTTCTTTTACATATACTGCTGAGAAGTCGAATTTGATTCCAGCTGTATTATAAATCTCACCAATTGATTTTGTGTAACCTAGTTTTAGAGCTTCCATATAGTTGTCCAAAGCATCTTCTCCTTTCAAAATAAATTCTCTCCACATGGCAATTGCACCAAGTTGAGCCATACCATATTCAATATAATAAAAAGGAACTTCATATAAATGTAATTGTCTTTGCCACTGGTTTGCTAAAGAATCTTCTTGTCCTTCCCAGTCAATAACTTGATTTCCTAATTCTGAAGAAATTTCTATCCATTTTTTTCTTCTTTCATCAGCAGTATGATTAGTTGTGTATATCCAATGTTGAAATTTATCAATTGCTGCAATCCAAGGTAATCCTTCTAAAGTTTTTTCTAATTGTTCCTTTTTTGCTCTTTTAAGCTCTTCCTCATTATCATAAAAAACATCCCAATGTTTCATACTTAAGAGCTCCATACTCATAGATGCAAGTTCAGCTACTTCAGAAGGTGTAGATTTAAATTCTGTCATTTCTAAATCTCTGCTTAAAAAAGAGTGAACAGCATGTCCTCCTTCATGTACCATTGTTACTACATCTCTTTGAGATCCGACCGCATTCATGTAAATAAAAGGAACTCCAATTTCATAAAGTGGGTACATAAAACCTCCTGGAGCTTTTCCTCCTTTTGATTCTAAATCAAGATGTTTCATTTCTTTCATTGTTGAAAGGCATTCACCGAAATAAGGTCTTAGTTTTGTAAAACATTCAATTGATTTTTCAGTTAAGATATCTCCTCCATCAAATGGTTTTAATGCTTGTTTTCCATCCACATCTACTGATGTGTCCCAAGCTTTATATTTTTCTAATCCAAGTTTTTGTTTTCTTTCTTTTTCTAAAGATGTGATAATAGGTACAATTTCTTGTTGAATTGAATCATGAAAGCTATAACAATCCGTTGCAGTATAGTCAAATCTGCCCATTGCAGAGAACATATAATCTCTGTAGTTTTCAAATCCTGCATTATTAGCAATTTTTTGTCTTAAAGAAATCAATTCATCATATAATATGTCTAGTTTTTCTCTATCTTCTGACCTTCTTCCAGAAATTTTATTGTAAACTTCTTCTCTTGTTTCTCTATTTGTATCTTTTAATAAGAGAGCAGCTTTTTGCATTGTTAGTTTTTCTCCATCAACTTCAATACTCATTTTTGCAGAAATAGATCCGTATTCTTGTTGTTTTGCTTCCATCTCAGTAAAAATTGGAATGTTGTCCTCTCTGAATATTTCTATTGATTTTTTAACTCCTCTTACGTAAATTCTATATTTATCAGAATCTAAATCATTAAGAAACGGATTATCAACTAATTTTAAATTTAATTTATGAGAATATGGAGCCATCTTAGGAGAAATTTCTTTTATCCAGAAATGAAACTTTTCACTTAAGTCTTTGTCGGTAGTATCAATATTCATTTTGATATATCTCCAAGCCATATCTTCTTCTAAAACAGCTTCAAGTTCCGATCTGTCTAACATCCATTCCTCTAATTCTGTTGTTGTTGAAATTGATCTGGATAACAAATCTTCAAATAAAGGTTCAATCTTACCCCAAGAATCAATTTTCAAATCCTCAGAAACAAATTTTCTTTCTGGTCTTACCGGGATTGTAATTGTATTAGTCATCTTTGTTTTTTGTTTTTGTATTCTTTTTATTTTTTGGAGTTTCTTCCTTTTGTTCTTCAATTACAATAAGCCCTGTTTTTTGTAAAGAATTATACCATTGAAAAACCTTCTTTATGTCTGAAATATAAACTCTGTCTTCATCATATTCAGGAAGGATTTCTCTAAAATAATTTTCTAGTTCTGTTTTTGATGATTTATGAGATAAACAAGTTTTACAATCTTCTTTTGTAGCGATTTTTGTGAAAACATCAATTAGAGGAATTGTATCATCATAAGTGTAAATCCCGATTTCTTCTAAGGAGTTAGCTCCTGTATGCGAATAAACTGGCATTCTTTTTTTATCAGTTAAAGATTCAACAATTACAGAGTTTTTTCCTTGTGATACAATTTTATGTAATCCTGATTTTCCAGATACATTTATGATTCCTTCTAAGTTCATTTATAAAGTTTTAAGTCCGCAAATTTACATTTTTTAATAGAAAGACAGTGCTATTACTAATTGAAATAATTATTGTATTATTGGACTTTGAGAATTTATGTTTCTATCCAGATTAAAAAATAAAAAAGAAGTTATTTCATGGTCGTTATACGATTTTGCAAATCAGCCATTTACTACTATAATTGTTACTTTTGTTTATGGAGCTTTTTTTACTTCTGTAATTGCTTCAGATGAAAATACCGGAACTTTTTTGTGGACACTTGGAATCTCAATAACTGCAATTATAGTTGCTTTACTTTCTCCAATATTAGGAGCACTTGCAGATAAAGGTGGATATAGAAAGTTTTTTCTGATATTATTTACTTGGATTTGCGCTATATTTTCTATTCTCCTTTATTTTCCAAAATCTGGGGATGTATTTTTTGCACTTAGTTTGTTTGTAATTGCAAATATAGCTTTTGAAATGGGGACAGTTTTTTGCAATTCATATTTATCAGATTTATCTGATGAAAAGAATATTGGAAAGATTTCTGGTTTTGCATGGGGAATAGGTTTTGTAGGAGGTCTAATTGCTCTTTTCCTTTCATTATCTTTATTTGAATTAAATTCAGTTGGAATTAGAAGAATCAATATTCTTGTTGGAGTTTGGTTCTTAATTTTTAGTATTCCAACTTTCTTGTTTGTGAAAGACAGAAAAAAAGAAAAACTAACAAAAAAACATTTTACAGATTCATTTTCATCTATTAAAAAGACTTTTAAAGAGGTTGTAAAGTATAGAATTATTATGAGATTTTTAATTGCTCGTTTATTCTTTAATGATGGATTAATTACTATTTTTTCATTGGGAGGTATTTATGCAGTAGATACTTTAGATTTCTCTTTTGATGAGGTAATGATGTTAGGAATTGTTTTAAATATTGCTGCTGGTATTGGATCATTTATCTTTGGTTATCTAGAAGATTTAATAGGAGTTAAAAAAGTTATAAATATATCTTTGGTAGTTTTGATTTTCTCAACTTTACTTGCTTTTGTTGCTCCTTATTTTATCTTTAAAAAAGATATTTTCTGGATAGCTGGAGTGCTAATTGGTCTTATGGTTGGTCCTAATCAATCATGTTCTAGATCTTTAATGGCAAAATTAACTCCTAAAGAGAAACAAAATGAATTTTTTGGATTCTTTGCTCTTACTGGTAAAGCAACTTCATTTTTAGGTCCGATTTTATTCGGGATAATTACATTTCTTTTCTCACAACAAATTGCTCTTTGGGTAGTTATAGTATTGTTTTTACTAGGTTTGTATTTGTTTAATAAAATTGATTTTGAGAATGAGTAAAAAAATAATATTTTTCTTTTTTGTTTTATTCTCAACTTCTATGTTTTCACAAGGTGTTTTTATTACCAGAAATGGATTTGTTCAGTTTAACGCTTCAACTCCTTTGGAAACAATAAAACCTACAAATAATTATGTCTCATCTGTTTTTGATTCTGAAAATGGAGAAATTGTATTTCAGTTAAATGTTATTTCATTTAAGTTCGAAAAAGCACTTATGGAAACCCATTTTAATGAAAAATACATGGAGTCTGATAAGTTTCCTAAATCTAAATTTACAGGTAAAGTCCAAGCTTGGAATTCTAATTTCTTAGATGGAAACCTTCATAAAATTACTTCTGAAGGAATTATTACAATTCACGGTATTGAAAAGACAATAGTAGCAAACGGAACAATTATTAGTAGAAATAATCTAATTGAAATTAAGTCCTCTTTTGATGTGGATTTAGATGATTTCAATATTAAAATCCCGAAATTAGTAAAGGATAAAATATCTGAAAATGTAGAAATTGAAGTTGAAATAAAACTTAAAAAGAAATGAGAAAATTAATTTTGTTCCTTTCATTATCTTTGATAAGTATGTCTTCTTTTTCGCAAGATGATTTGTTGAATCTTATTGACTCTGATAATCAGAGGATAATTTCAGCTACTTTTAAATCTTTCAAAATAATAAACTTGCAATCTGTCGAACAAGTAGCGAAAGATGAATTAGATTTTGTAATTTCTCACAGATTTGGACCTTTAAATTCAGGTTATTCAGAGCTTTATGGCTTAGATATTGCATCAATGAGAATGATATTTAATTATGGAATGACCGAGAATGTCTCTATTACTTTAGCAAGAAGTTCTGCTGAGAAGGTGATAGACGCTTCTGTTAAATATAGATTGCTGACTCAGGGATTTAAAAATTCTCCTGTTACAATATCTTCTTATTCATCTTTGTTTTATGATACGCTAGCTGTGAAGTGGTGGGCGATTGATTCAATTACATCAAATAAGAATATTGGTTTCCAACAACAAATTTTAATTGCTACTAAGATTAATTCTAACCTTTCTGTGCAGCTGTCTCCAATATACACTAACTATTATAAATGTAATCAGGAAGATTTTACAGCTCAGAAGATAAATTCTTGGGCTTTAGGAATAGGAAGTCGTTACAAAATAAATAGCGGTGTATCTATAAATTCTGAGTGGATCCCCGTACTTATGAATGATTCTGATATTATCCATCCATTTAGGAACAAAGAGGTTATTAATTCTTTTGCAATTGGAGTAGACATTGAAACAGGAGGTCATGTATTCCAATTATTTGCAACTAATTCAAGTCGTATGTCTAACAAGGGATTTGTTCATCAGAATATAGATAAGTGGAATGATGGAGGAATTTTCTTTGGATTTAATATAAACAGAACTTTCAATTTTTAATTATGAGTAAGAAGAATTTTATTATTTTTATTTTATTTATGATTGCCGGAATTACCTCATATCTGTATGTTTCAAATCCTGCAACTGATTATTTTAATAAAGAATCTGAAATATATTTTGATAGTACAGATGATTTTAAAAAGATAAATAAAGAATATGTTTCAAAAATTGTAACAATTAAAGGTCAAGTAACAAATGTAAATTCTGTTTCTCCATTTTTAAGTGTAACATTAGATGGTTCATTTTTATTTTCATTTGATATGAGTAAAACCAACTCCCAATTTATTATACAAGACCAAATAGTAATTAAAGCAAGGTTTGTTGGTTATGATGATTTGTTTGATGAGTATTCTTTTACAGATTGTAAAGTAGTTGAATAATTCTAAGGTTTTTACCTTTATAAGTAAATCTATAATTCTACTTTTGCATTGTGAACGAAATTAAATATAATATTTCTGTAGTTGGTGGTGGAATTGTTGGATTGGCAACTGCTTATAAACTCCAATTAAGTTTTCCTGATTTCAAAATAATTGTTCTTGAAAAAGAAGATGAACTTGCCTTTCATCAGACAGGAAGAAATTCTGGAGTAATACATTCAGGATTATATTATAAACCAGATTCTTTTCGTGCAAAAAACTGTGTAGATGGAAGATTGCAACTTGTTGATTTTGCAAAGAAATATAAAGTAAATCATGATGTTTGTGGTAAAATTGTTTTGGCAATAAATGATAAAGAAAAAGAGGTTTTATCGGAGTTGAAAGTTAGAGGAGAAAAGAATGGGTTAAAAAACCTGGAACTTCTTGATATGAAGAGAGTGAAAGAAATTGAACCATTTGCTGAAGGTGTGGGAGCTCTTTTTGTTCCTGAAGCAGGGATTATAGATTATAAAGGAGTTACAAATAAACTTGCAGAATTGATTCTTCAGATTAATCCTCAAAGTAAAATTCAGACTTCAACTAAAGTTTTAGATGTAAGTACTGGAGTTTTATCCACTGCAAAAGGAGAAATTAAATCGGAACATTCTATTTTTTGTGGTGGTTTATTTTCTGATAAATTAGCGAAAAAGGATAGTCTGAAATTAAAGATGAAAATTATTGGTTTCAGAGGTGATTATTATGATTTGGAAGATCATGCAAAAGATAAAATTAATAACCTTATTTACCCTGTTCCAAACCCTGAATTTCCTTTTTTAGGAGTTCATTTTACGCGTATGACAGATGGAAGTATTGAATGTGGGCCAAATGCAGTTTTTACTTTTAAAAGAGAAGGGTATAACAAAACTGATTTTAGTTGGAAAGACACGGTTGATGCACTTACTTTTTCAGGTACTTGGAAATTGTTCATAAATCATTGGAAATTCGGACTAAATGAATATAGGAGAGCGTTCTCAAAAAGATTATTTTTGAAGGAATTAAATAAGATGCTACCTTCATTGAAAATGAGTGATATAAAAGTTGGAAGATCAGGAGTAAGAGCCATGGCTCTTGCAGATGATGGAGAGGTTATTGATGATTTTAAAATAGTAAAACAAGGAAAAAATATTCATGTTTTAAATGCTCCTTCACCGGCAGCAACAGCATGTCTTGCTATTGCAGATGAAATTGTAAGAAATGCATCAGACAGTTTTAATTTAAAGGATAAGAAATGTTAAAATTTTTCGGAATATCAAAAAAAGAAAAAATTTCTGTTAAAGATACTTCTAGTATTTTTTCGGTTGCATTAAACAAAGTTGTTAATGATGGTTTCCAGGAAATACAAAGTTTTTTAAACAAGAATAATAATTTAGAAAGGAGTCCTGGAATAAAAGATGAGGACGTAAAATCGTTCAGACTTATCATTTTTGCAGGGAATTTACATTTACTGTCTACAAAATTTGAAGAGCAAGAAACTCTAAGATTACGAAACGAAATTATTGATAATTTACTTCCTTATTTAAATGATGATACTGAGGTTGCAATGGACATGTTTCTGAACTATGAAACTTATTATAATGACATCTTAGCAAAACAAATTGATCCAATTGAATCAATGTCGGTTGCTGTTTTTGATAAGTATAATATTAATGATTACCAATCAGAGTTGTTAAAAAGACAAAATGAACCAAATCCTGTTTTGTTTAATGAGCTCAGAAAATACTTAAGCCATTTTGTGTGGAATTGGGATGAGTTTCTAGAAAAATGTAAAATTACTTTTTAAATTCCGGTATAATTAAACGGAGTAATTGATCTTAATTCAACCTTTATATCTTCATTTACATTTAATCCTTCAATAAAATCAGAAATACTTTCTTGATTTATTACGGAGTTTGTTCTGGTTAGATCTTTTAACGCTTCATACGGATTCGGATATCCTTCTCTTCTTAAGATAGTCTGAATTGCTTCTGCACAAACTGCCCAGTTTTTGTCTAAATCTTCCCTTATTTTGTCTTCATTCAGAACAAGTTTATTTAACCCTTTATTTAAAGATGAAAATGCAATCAGATTATGAGAAAAAGGAACTCCAATATTTCTTAAAACGGTACTGTCTGTTAAATCTCTTTGTAATCTGGAAATTGGCAGTTTACCGGAAAGAAATTCGAAAATTGAATTTGCCATTCCTAAATTTCCTTCTGCATTTTCAAAATCAATAGGGTTTACTTTATGTGGCATTGCTGAAGATCCAACTTCACCTTTTTTTATAGATTGTTTAAAGTAATCAATACTTACATAAGTCCAAATATCTCTGGATAGAT
>CABXPN010000011.1 GCA_902514225.1 uncultured Bacteroidota bacterium | reverse complement strand
CCTCTACAAACTTTCTGAAGGTTTCCTTCAGTATTCATATTAAATACTTTTATTGGTAAATTATTTTCTTTACAAAGTGTAAAAGCTGTTAAATCCATTACACTTAACTCCTTCTTAAAAACCTCATCAAAAGAAATTGTTTCATACATTTTTGCGTTAGGATCTTTTTCTGGGTCAGCAGTAAATATTCCATCCACTCTTGTTCCTTTAAGTATTATATCTGCTTCAATTTCAATTGCCCTTAATGTTGCAGCTGTATCAGTTGTAAAATACGGATTCCCTGTTCCTCCACCAAAAATTACAACTCTACCTTTACTTAAATGTCTTGTAGCTTTTCTTCTGATAAAAGGTTCTGCTACTTGTTCCATCCTGATTGCAGTTAATAATCTGGTTTGTACTTCTGCTGATTCAAGAGCAGATTGTAAAGCCATACCATTAATAATAGTAGCTAACATTCCCATATAATCTCCTTGAACTCTGTCAAAACCTGCTCCTTCTGACTGAATACCCCTATAAATATTTCCTCCTCCAATTACAACAGCAACTTCAATTCCCTTATCAACAATCTGTTTAATTTCCTTTGCATAATCAGATAATCTACTAGAATCAATCCCATAATTCTGATCACCCATCAAAGCTTCTCCGCTCAATTTTAAAAGTATTCTGTTATATTTCATAGAGTTATAAAAAGTTGCCCAAATATAAGTAAATCTGAAAAATCTTAGGAAAATTTTGACAATAAAAAAACCACCCTAAAAGAGTGGTTTTTAAATAGTTATATTTTTGTACTTTTTAACCTAAAGATACTCTCTTAAATGAACTTACAGCAATATCTCCATACGACTTAATGTACGTGTCTACATTCATAGATTCATCTTTAATAAAGTTCTGATCTAGAAGACATTGTTCAGTGTCTAAAGTAGTATTATCTGCAATAAATCTAGTTATTTTACCAGGAACAATTTTATCCCAAATATGTTCTGGTTTTCCTTCAGAAGCTAATTGATCTTCAATATTTGATTTTGCCTGAGCCATAACTTCCTCAGTTAATTGTGACATTGAAATATACGTAGGAACGTTTTTTAAAGTTTTTCCTAATCTTCCTAATTCAATATTTTCTTTTTCGATTACAGCAATTCTAGCTTCTGTTTCTGATGCAACAAACTCATTATCAAAGTCTTTGTAAGATAAAGTTGTAGCTCCCATTGATGCTACTTGCATTGCTAAATCCTTAGCTAATACATCTGCATTGTCAACATTATTGTTTAATCCGACAATAACAGCAATTTTTACACCATGAGTATAAGAA
The DNA here is from genome assembly GCA_902514225.1 of uncultured Bacteroidota bacterium. Next base: position 28,149 of record CABXPN010000011.1, on the reverse strand, counting down.
CCAACATAACTAGATTCTACTCTTTCAAAAGAAGATATATCTAATTTTTCACCGATAACACCAGTTTGCTCAATTAACTTATCAGCTACTGTCATACCTCCAAAATCAGCTGCCATAAAAGCATCTTTGTCTGAATGATTTAAAGCAATTTCCGCAAATTGAGAAGCTAAATCTTTAAACGAATCGTTTTTAGCAACAAAGTCTGTTTCACAGGCTAATACTATAGCAATTCCTGCTGTGTTATCTGAGTTTATTTTTGTAATAGCTACTCCTTCAGAAGCGTCTCTGTCTGCTCTTTTAGCTGCAACTTTCTGTCCTTTTTTTCTTAACACATCAATAGCTGCATCAAAATCACCATTAGCTTCTACTAAGGCTGTTTTACAGTCCATCATTCCAGCTCCAGTTTGTTTTCTTAATTTGGCTACATCAGCCGCTTTAATATCTGCCATTTTTATCTTATTTTTCTTTTGTTTCTTCTTTTGTTTCTTCTTTCTTCTCTTCAGCAGCTTTTTTCTCAGCTTTAGCTTTTGCTTTTTCGGCAGTTGCTAAATCTCTTTCTGCTAATCCTTCTTTTACTGCATCTGTAACAATTTCCATAACTTTTCTGATAGATTTTGAAGAATCATCATTTGAAGGAATTGGAAATTTAATTTTATTTGGATCAGAATTTGTATCTACCATAGCAAAAGTTGGGATAGATAATTTTGTAGCTTCAGAAACTGCAATATGTTCTTTTGTAATATCTACAATAAATATAGCTGAAGGCATTCTGTTCATTTTAGAAATACTTCCTAAGTTTCTTTCTAATTTTTCTCTAGTTCTTGAAATCTGTAATCTTTCTCTTTTTGATAAAGTTTCTAATGTCCCATCAGCAGACATCTTATCAATAGATTCCATTTTTTTAATGGATTTTCTGATTGTAGAGAAATTTGTAAGTAAACCACCTGGCCACCTTTCAGTAATATAAGGTTGATTTATTGTTTCTGCAAATTCAGCAACTATAGTTTTAGCTTGTTTTTTTGTAGCAACAAATAAAATGTTTCTACCTGATTTTGCAATTTGTTTCATTGCAGCTGCAGCTTCATCAAGCATGCTAACTGTTTTGTTTAGGTCGATAATGTGAATACCGTTACGCTCCATAAATACATAAGGAGTCATTCCTGGATTCCATTTCTTTTTTAGGTGTCCGAAATGTACACCCGCTGCTAATAATTCTTTGAAGTTTGTTCTTGACATGTTTACTTTCTTTTCTTGGTTTAAGCAACTAGTAGGTAGAAGTTATTTACTTGTCCTACTAATTTAGATGCTAAACATTGATTAATAATAAAATTTCTATCTTTTAACCCACTGAAATTTCTTTCTTGCTTTTTTCTGTCCTGGTTTCTTTCTTTCCACAACTCTTGGATCTCTTGTAAGTAATCCTTCTGCTTTTAATGCTGGTCTGTTTTCCGCATCAATTTCGCAAAGAGAACGAGCAATAGCTAATTTGATAGCGTCTGCTTGTCCGTTTATTCCTCCACCATGAACATTTACTTTAATGTCATATTTTCCATCAAGTTCTACAACTTTAAATGGTTGGTGAATTTTAAATTGTAAAGTTTCTAACGGAAAGTACTCTTTATAGTCTTTCCCGTTAATAACAAAATTTCCTTTTCCTTCAGTGATGTAAAGTCTAGCAACAGATGCCTTTCTTCTTCCTATAGTATGAATTGTTTCCATATTATTTAAGATCGTTTAAATTTAATACTTTTGGTTTTTGAGCTTCATTGTTATGCTCAGAACCTGAATATATATAAAGGTTCTTTAAAATAGCATCTCCTAATTTGTTTTTAGGTAACATTCCTCTTACAGCATGTTTCACTAAAGATGTTCCATCTTTTTCTAACATTTGTGTAGGAGTTAATCTCTTTTGTCCTCCAGGATATCCTGTATGAGAAAAGATTTCTCTATCTGTCATTTTCTTTCCAGTCATGATTGCTTTATCTGCATTGATTACAATTACGTAATCACCACAATCAGCATGAGGAGTGAAATTAGTTTTATATTTTCCTCTTAAAATCTTAGCGATTTTAGAAGACATTCTTCCTAAAATTTGGTTTTCAGCATCTACAATAAACCACTCTTTGTTGGCCGTTTCTTTGTTAGCTGATAATGTTTTGTAACTTAATGTATCCACAATATTTAATTTTTTATCCTGTTAAAAAGGTCTGCAAAAATACATTTATTTTTTTTCCTGCCGCCTTTTATTAACAATTTATCTTAATAAATCAATTTTAATTCTTTCCCTACCTTAATAAACGCATTTATTGCAGTATCTAAATCTGCTTTGGAATGAGCTGCAGAAATCTGAACTCTGATTCTGGATTTTTCTTTTGGTACAACAGGAAAAAAGAACCCTATAACATATATCCCTTCATTCAATAACTTGTTTGACATTTCCTGTGCTAGTTTTGCATCATACAACATTACAGGAGTAATAGGATGCACTCCATCCGGAATATCAAAACCAGCAGCAGTCATTTTTTCTCTGAAATATTTTGTGTTTTCTTCCAGATTATCTCTCAAATCAGTAGAATCAGAAAGTAAATCGATAACCTTTGATGCCGCGCCAACAATAGATGGAGCCAAAGAATTTGAAAATAAATACGGGCGAGATCTTTGCCTAAGCATATCAATAATTTCTTTTCGCCCAGAAGTAAACCCTCCCATTGCGCCACCAAGTGCTTTGCCTAAAGTTGAAGTAATAATATCCACCCTTCCCATAACACCACAATGTTCGTGAGTTCCTCTACCCGTTTTGCCCACAAAACCAGTAGAATGAGAATCATCCACCATAACTAAGGCATCATATTTATCGGCCAAATCACAGATTTTATCCAATTGTGCTAAGTAACCATCCATAGAAAACACTCCATCTGTCACAATTACTCTGTTTCTTTGCTCTTGCGCTTTTATCAGTTGGGATTCCAAATCTGCCATATCATTATTTGTATAACGATAACGAGCCGCCTTACACAACCTTACCCCATCAATAATAGATGCATGGTTTAAAGAATCAGAAATAATAGCATCTTCTTTATCAAATAAAGGTTCGAACACCCCACCATTTGCATCAAAAGCTGCTGCATATAGTATCGTGTCTTCTGTACCTAAAAAATTAGAAATTTTAGCTTCTAGGTTTTTATGAATATCTTGAGTACCACAAATAAAACGAACAGAAGACATACCATACCCATGTGTGTCTAAAGTATCTTTTGCTGCTTGTATTACTTCAGGATGAGAGGACAATCCTAAATAATTATTGGCGCAAAAATTCAGAACCTCCTCTCCTGTACTTACTTTTATAAGCGCCCCTTGAGGATTTATAATTATTCTTTCATCTTTATACAGTCCTTCCTCCTTAATTTTATCAAGTTCTGTCTGTAGTTGTTGCTTAAGTTTACCGTACATAATTTATTTTTTGGGAGTACAAAAGTACACAAATAAAAAAAGGAGGCAAAAGCCTCCTTTTTAAATATACTATAATAATAAAACTAAACAATCCCCTGATCTAACATAGCATCTGCAACTTTTACAAATCCTGCAATATTAGCTCCTTTTACATAATCAACAAAATCACCTTCTGTCCCATATTCTGTACAAGAAGAATGAATATCTTCCATAATTTGTTTCAGTTTAGCGTCCACTTCTTTTCTAGTCCAGTTCATTCTTAATGAGTTTTGGCTCATCTCTAAACCAGAAGTAGCAACTCCACCAGCATTTGATGCTTTGCCAGGAGCAAATAATATTTTTGCTTTTTGAAATACTTCAATTGCTTCAGGTGTAGAAGGCATATTTGCTCCTTCAGAAACCAACATACATCCATTATCAACTAAAGTCTGGGCTTCATCTCCATTAAGTTCGTTTTGTGTAGCACATGGAAGAGCAACATCACATTTTACTCCCCAAGGTCTTTCTCCTGCATGGAATTCACAACCAAATTGATCAGCATATTCTTTAATTCTTCCTCTTCTTACATTTTTAAGATCCATTACAAATGATAATTTCTCAGCATCAATTCCGTTAGCATCATAAATATATCCTGAAGAATCAGAAAGAGTTACCACTTTAGATCCTAACTCTGTAGCTTTTTGACAAGCGTATTGTGCTACATTACCAGCACCAGAAATTGCAACAGTTTTTCCAGCAAAAGAATCTCCTTTAACTGCTAACATATTTTGTGCAAAATATACATTTCCGTATCCTGTAGCTTCTGGACGAATTAAAGAACCACCCCAAGTCATTCCTTTACCAGTAAGTACACCTGTAAATTCGTTTCTGATTCTTTTATATTGCCCGAACATAAATCCGATTTCTCTACCACCAACACCAATATCCCCAGCAGGAACATCCGTATTTGGACCGATATGACGACATAATTCCGTCATAAAAGATTGACAAAATTTCATTACCTCATTGTCCGATTTTCCTTTAGGATTAAAATCAGAACCTCCTTTACCTCCACCCATTGGTAATGTTGTAAGTGAATTTTTGAATACTTGCTCGAATCCTAAAAATTTAAGGATAGATAAATTTACAGATGGATGAAACCTCAAACCTCCTTTATAAGGGCCAATTGCAGAGTTAAATTCTACTCTGTATCCTCTGTTTACTTGAGTGTTTCCTTTATCATCTAACCAAGGAATTCTGAACATTAGTACTCTTTCTGGTTCTACCATTCTTTCCAACAACATTTTGTTATTGTACTTTGGATTTTCTTCCATAAAAGGAATAATAGCTTCTGCTACTTCTTCTACAGCTTGTAAAAACTCAGGCTCATAAGCGTTTCTTGCTTTTACTGATTCCATAAAATCGTGAATTTTGTTTTCCATTATTTTATATTATTTAAGTTTGTTTTTTTAACTAAAATTTCGGCAAATGTATAGTATTTTTTTAATTAGAAATATACTTTACATTCGTCTTTTATAAATCTTTCCTGGCAAAGATAGTATTATACTCTTAAATTCCATCCCTAGAAGATGTTTTGATATTTTTGAACTTGTCCAATTTAATTTTTGTTTTATCTCATCAATATGTAAAGGTTTTACAGATAACAAATCTGTGATTTTCTGCTCTTCATCAGATAAACTAATAAATAATGATTGCTGTACATGTTTTTCTTGCACATCCCAATTTAAATTTTTTACAATATCATTTACACTATCTAATAAAATTGCCTGATGTGATTTAATCAGATAATTACAACCTTCTGATTGTTTGTCTATTGGTTTTCCGGGCACTGCAAACACATCTCTGTTGTACGAATTTGCAATATCTGCAGTAATTAATGAACCTCCTTTTTTGGAGCTTTCCACAACAATTGTTGCGTCTGATAGTCCTGCAATTATTCTATTTCTACTAGGAAAATTTTGTCTGTCTGAGTTTGTCCCACTTATATAATCTGAAAGTAAAGCTCCATTTTCCGTAATATCCTTTGCTATTTTTGCATGCTGTGAAGGATAAACTCTATCCAATCCGTGAGCTAATACAGCAACAGTATCTAAATTATTTTTTAATGCCTCTTTATGAGATGCAATATCAATCCCAAATGCCAAACCACTTACAATTACCACATTATATTTTCTAAGTTCAGAAATTAAATTCTCTGTAAATTCTTTACCAAATTGTGTGCATTTTCTTGTTCCTACAACAGAAATAAATCTATTATTATTCCAATCCATATCCCCTTTATAGTAAATATTTATTGGCGAATCTGCACATAATTTTAACTTATTTGGATATTTTTTATCTGTATAGAAAAGATGATTTACTGAATTTTTCATCATGAACTCAATTTCTTTTTCAGCTTGTTTTAATATTTCAGAAGAATTAATTGAATCAATAATGTTTCTATTAAAATTTGGTATTTTTTCTAAGGATTCTTTACTTTCCTTAAAAACAGCTTCTGCACTTCCGCAATGCGAAATTAATTTTTTGGCAGTAATATCTCCCACACCTTTTATCTGAGAGATAGCTATCTTGTATATTAAATCACTTTCGTAATTCATTCAAATGATTATCTTTGGCTGTTTTAAAATGTAAAAATATGAGAAAATATCTATCTATTATCCTTTTTGTTTCTTTTTATACATCTAAGTCTCAAAATATAACAGGAACTATTACAGATGAAAATACTAAAGAACCTTTAATTGGCGTAAATGTTATATTAAGTAATACTAATGGAACAACAACCAATTTAGATGGTGAGTTTACATTAAACTTAAAAGAAAATGAAAAAACAATCACCTTTAAATATATTGGATATGAAACAATTATAAAAAATATTGAAGGAAAAACAAATTTCAATATCAGAATGAAGTCCGCAACACAGCAGATTGGTACAGTTGTAATTTCTGCTGGAAGGTTTGAACAAAAAATTGAGGAAATTACTGTTTCAATGGAAGTAATAAGTCCATCATTAATTGAAAATAAAAACACTACAAATATACAAACCGCTATGGATCAGGTTCCTGGGGTTAATATAACAGATGGACAAGCAAATATTAGAGGTGGAAGTGGTTGGAGTTATGGTGCTGGAAGTAGAGTGTTAGTAATGGTAGATGATATGCCTTTAATTTCTGGAGACGCTGGCCAAGTACAGTGGAAGCTCATTGCGACTGAAAATATTAATCAAGTAGAAGTTATTAAAGGAGCTTCCTCTGTACTTTATGGATCTTCTGCATTAAATGGTGTCATTAATATTAGAACAGCTTTCCCTAAATTAACTGAACTAGAAAAACATCCATCAGTTGGGTATACTAAATTTACGACGCATTATGGAATTACAGATCATGCAAAACGAGACGAGTTAAATTGGTGGGGAGAGAAAAGACAAAAATTCTATGGAGCAGAATTTTCTCACTCTAGAAAAATTGATAATCTTGATTTAACAATAGGGGGAAATTATTTTCAAGATGAGGGATATAGGCAAGGGGAAATTACTGATAGGTTTAGATGGAATCTAAATTCTAAATATTACTCAAAAAAATACATTGGACTTTCTTATGGATTAAATGCTAATTTTTTATATCAAAGTACTGGTTCAGCAATAATTTGGAATGGACTTAATCAAGCTTATATCCCATTAGATAACGAAATTACTACAACTGCTGGAGACACATACAACATAGATCCTTATGTGCAGTATACAAATGAAAATAATTCTCACATCTTAAAAACAAGATATCTAAAAGTAATCAATGATAATAGCACAAGTGGGAGGGATAATAATCAAGATAATGAATCTGAAACATTTTTCTCAGATTATCAATGGCAACATAAACTTCTACAATTAAATGCTGTTGTGACAAGCGGAACAACAAATGAAATTGTATATGCTAAATCTGATTTATTTCAAGGGGATAATTATAGGCAAAACAATGCCTTTTACACCCAAATAGATAAAAAATTTGGTAAATTAAATTTATCATTTGGAGGAAGATATGAATTTTTTAAAGTAGGTTCTGAACAAAAATATTTAATTAATGGTGATTCAATTAACAATTATGCAAGTGGGAAGCCTGTTTTTAGATCAGGAATAAATTATCAGCTCGCAGAAGCAACCTATTTAAGAAGTTCATTTGGACAGGGATTCCGATTCCCTTCAATGGCAGAACTTTTTATTAAAACTGATTTTGCTGGATTAGGAATTTTCCCAAACCCCGAATTAAAACCAGAAACAGGATGGAGTTCAGAAATTGGTTTCAAACAAGGATTGAAAATAGGAGACTGGATAGGTTTTATAGATTTAGCAGGATTTTTAATGGAATATGATGATATGATGGAATTTAGTTTTGGACTTTGGGGAGATCCTTCTGTAGATCAAAATTTCGGACTTGGATTTAAATCAATTAATGTTGGACCAACAAGAATAAGTGGAGCTGAATTAACTATTAATGGTACAGGCAAGATTTCTAATGATTTAAATCTTAATATAATAGCTGGTTACACATATACTAACCCAATTTCACTTACTCCTGATCAAATATACGGATCATGGGAAAATGGTCTGTTAATAAATAATAGCAATTCGATAACTTATAATAATAGTAGTTCTGATCCATCAGTATTAAAATACAGATATCAAAATATCGCAAAATTAGATCTAGAATTAAATTATGAGCAAATCTCAGTAGGAACTAGTTTTAGATATAATGATTTCATGAAAAATATCGATTATATTTTTACTGACACAACACTTTTACCAGATATACTTCCAGCTCTTGCAGACCTAAATGAAGCTAGAGAAAAATTTAAAAATGGTGACTTTATTATTGACATCAGAACATCTTATCAATTAAATGATATCACTAAGATTTCTTTAGTTGTTAATAATCTACTAAACAGAGAATATATGACTCGTCCAGCTACTATGATGCCACCGAGAACTATTGCTCTACAATGCAATATGAAAATATAATGAAAGTTTTGGGGATAATACCGGCTAGATATAATTCTAGCAGACTTCCTGGCAAACCTCTTGCAGATATAATGGGAACCAGTATGATACAAAGAGTCTACGAGCAAGCTTCTAAGTGCAAACAACTAAGAAAGGTTATTGTTGCTACAGATGATGAGAGGATTTCTTTTCATGTAAAATCCTTTGGAGGGAATGTAATAATGACCTCTAAAAATCATGAAAGTGGAACGGATAGATGCGGTGAAGTTGCAGAAAAATTAGAAAAAAATTTTGATGTAATTGTAAATATTCAGGGTGATGAACCTTTTATAAATCCGGAACAAATTAATCAAGTAATTCAACTTTTTGATGAAGAAAGTCCACAGATAGCTACTCTATCAAAGAGATTTAATAATTTTGAAAATTTTACAGATGAGAATAAAGTAAAAGTGAAAATTAATACTGATGGTTTTGCTGATGATTTTTACAGAACTTCTGTAATAAATGAAATAGAATTTTCGGAAAGAGATTACTTTAAACATATTGGTATTTACGCTTTTAAATCAGATGTTTTACAGAAAATCGTAAAATTACCTAAAAGTCATACGGAAGAAGAATTAAATCTGGAACAGATAAGATGGTTAGATAATAAGTATAAAATTAAAGTAGGAATAACTAAATTAGAGGCTCTTTCTGTAGATAGAATTGAAGATATTGAAAAGATTGTAGAGTTTCATGAGAAAAATGTATAATTTAGCACTAATGAAAAAATCAGTTGATATATATATTTCAGAATTACTTTTCCTTCATGATTGTGTGATTATTCCTGAATTTGGCGGATTTGTAGGAAATAATAGATCTGCAACTTTAAATGAGATTTCTGGGACAATTTATCCCCCCTCAAAAGAAATACTGTTTAATAAAAATCTAAACAAAAATGATGGTTTACTTATAAATCATATTGCTCTTTCTGAAAGAATCACAAATGATGAAAGTAAGAATATTCTATCTGATTTTGTAAATAAAATTAATACAAGATTAAAAACTGTCCGAACTTTTAGAATTGAAAAAGTAGGATTATTTTCTGTTGGTTTAGACAATAATATTTTATTTTTACAAGATTCTTTTATAAATTATAATATGAATTCTTTCGGACTTTCATCAGAAAAAAGCAAGAAAACAAACAAAATTGAAAAGGAAGTTGAGAAAATTATAACTCCTATTTCAACAAAAGAAGGGAGAAGAAAATCTTGGAGAGCTGCAGCTATTTTAATTCCGATAATTGGACTTTCTTTAATTAGCATTACTCAAGAAGATAAAATAAATAATATCTATTCTCAGATGGCTACAATGAATCCTCTTTCTGTTTTTGAAACTGAAAATAAAGAAGTAGAAGATACTAAGCAAATAGAAGAAACTTCAGAAATTAAAATTGTTCCTGAAATTACAGAAACAAAAGAAATAGTGGTAAAGGAAATAGTAATTGAAGAAAAATCCTTAGAAAAAAAGTATTTTATTATTGCGGGTTCTTTCGGGGAAGAAGAAAATGCAAACAGATTAGTAAAACAACTACAATCTGAAAGTTTTGATGCAGAAATAATTGGCACAAATAAAAATGGATTATTTAGAGTAGCGTTTGACGGTTTTACTACTAAAGAAGAAGCCTTAATATCATTACAAAAATTGAAATCCGACAATAAGTCTGGATGGATTTTATCCTTATAATATGACTTCAAAGACACCTTCAGAATCAAGGACAACACAAACTGAAATTGTTATGCCTAATGATACAAATACATTAAATAATTTGATGGGAGGGAGGCTATTGCATTGGATGGATATTGTTGCTGCAGTTTCTGCACAAAGACATTCTGGAAGAAATTGTGTTACTGCATCTGTAAATAATGTTTCTTTCGGTCATCCAATTCCTATTGCAAGTATTGTTACTTTGGAATCAAATATTTCTCGTTCTTTTTCATCTTCGATGGAAGTAATAATTGATGTTTGGACAGAAGATATTCAAACTGGTAAGAAAACAAAGTGTAATGAAGCAATTTACACATTTGTTGCGGTTGATAATATGAATAAACCTACTGCTGTTCCTGAAATTAATCCAGAAACTGAATTCGAAAAATCAAGGTTTGACGGAGCACTTAGAAGAAGACAACTTTCGTTAATATTGGCAGGGAAAATGAAAGCAGAAGACGCTACAGAACTAAAAGCTTTATTCAGTAAATAGATTTTCATCTATTAAATTCATACATTTAAAATGTCCTTTTGGGCAACTATCTTTACCATATCTGTGGCAAGGCCTACACGACAACTCTTCTAATTGAATAATTTTATTTCCCGGATTTGGCAAATAAGGAGTAAATCCTAAACTTGGATGAGTACCACCAAAAACAGAATATATTTTCATTTTAAATGCAGCCGCAATATGCATCATTCCAGTATCATGAGTAATAAGTAAATCAGAATTTTTTACAATGTATGCAGACTCATTTATATTATATTTTCCGCAAACATTGATTACATTTTCGCAAGCTTTTTCAATCTCCTTAGCAATTTCGGAATCATCTTTTCCTCCAATTAAAATAATATTTTCTTTTCTCTTCTTACAAATAGATATTATTTTCTCTTTAGGTAGTTTTTTTGTAAAATGAGTCCCGCCTATAGCGAAAGTTATAAATTGTTCTGGGAAAATACTTAAATCAATTTTATCATTTTCTGAAAAATAAAATTCTAATCCCTTATTATCATTTTTAGCACCAATTTTATCTACAGCATCAAAATATCTATCTACTGTATGTATATTTTTTAATTTGTTTATTGAAAATTTTGTAAGTAGAAATTTCTTAAAATTATCTTTTTTGTACTTAATATAATGCTTGGAAATTCTTCTTAATTTGTTTGATCTGATATTATTATGTAAGTCAATTATATAATCATAATTTTCTGATTGTAATGTTTCAGAAATCTCATTTACTGAATTTTTTATTGTGTAAACTTTATCAAGGTGTGGATTGTTTTCAATTAACGTTTTATGTTTATCTTTAGTGATAAAATGCAGTTCTGCTGAAAGTTGTTGTTTTATACATCTGATAATTGGAGTGGCGAGAATGATATCTCCTATCGAACTAAATCTGACAACTAATATTTTTAATGTTTTTTGCACAGCTGTAAAACTAAAGAATTTATCCTAATATTGCAGTATGAAGTTAGTAGATACGCATACACATCTTTATCTGAAACAATTTTCGGAGGATATTGACTTAGTTATTGAGGAGTCAGTAAAAGTAGGAGTTGATAAATTATTATTACCCAATATTAGCTCGGACACTACATATGACATGCTTAAGTTATGTGAAAAATATCCTGAAAATTGCTTTGCAATGATGGGACTTCATCCTTGTGATGTAAAGTCAGAGACAATGGAAAAGGAACTTTTGCATGTAGAAGAAATGCTACAAAAAGAACAATTTATTGCTGTGGGAGAAATAGGACTCGATTTGTATTGGGACAAAAGCAAACTTGAAATACAAAAAGAAACTTTTACTTTTCAGATTGAACTTGCAAAAAAACACAAACTACCTATTGTTATTCATGTTAGGGATTCTTTTGCAGAAGCTATAGAAATTGTTGAAAAACTAAATGATGACAATTTAAGTGGAGTTTTTCATTGCTTTACAGGGAGTAAGGAAGATGCACAAAGAGTAATTGATTTAGAAAACTTCTATATGGGAATTGGTGGAGTTTTAACTTTTAAAAATGCAGGGGTAGATAAAATAATAAAAGATATTGACCTGAAACATCTTATCTTAGAAACAGATTCTCCTTACTTAACTCCAACACCCAACAGAGGAAAAAGGAATGAAAGTAAATATATTATTAATATTGCAGAAAAATTATCAGAAATAAAAGGAGTAAGTTTGGCAGAGATAGCAAATATTACAACAAAAAACGCTTCTGATTTATTTAAAATATGATGAAGAAAATATTATTAATATATACTGGTGGTACTATCGGAATGCAAAAAAAGAGCTCTGATTCTTTAGTTCCTTTTAATTTTGATTCGATACTCAATTTTTTTCCAGAATTAAATGATTGTGATGCATCAATAGATCATGTTTCTACAAAACACGCTATTGATTCTTCTGATATGAAAGCAGGAAACTGGATTGAGATTGCTAATCTGATTTCAGAAAATTATAATCAGTACGATAGCTTTGTAATTTTACACGGAACAGACACAATGTCTTATACCGCATCTGCTTTATCTTTTATGTTAGAAGGGTTAAACAAAGCTGTTATACTAACTGGAAGCCAGATACCAATTGGAGCCAGAAGAACAGATGCAAAAGAGAATTTAATTACATCTATTGAGATTGCAGCATCTGATAAAATTTCGGAAGTATGCGTTTATTTTGAAGATAAATTATTGAGAGGAAATAGAGTTGTAAAAGTAAATACTGAACAATTTGAAGCTTTTGAATCTCCTAACTTTCCGGAAATTGCAGAAGTTGGTATAAAAATAAAATATAATGGAAACCTTATCAGAAAAAAAACTGATGAATACCTAAAAATTTCTACTCATCTGAATGGAAATGTATCCTTAATTAAATTTTTCCCTGGGCTGAAAAATGAAATTATAAGTGCTATTATTAACTCATCAGAAGCTATTATATTAGAAAGTTTTGGTTCCGGAAATTTAAGTTCTGATAAGGAATTTTTACACATTATTCAGCAAGCAATTTTTCAGAATAAAGTAATTGTAAATTGCAGCCAATGTTTAAAAGGAAGTGTAGAACAATCTAAGTATGAGAACAGCTCTGAATTAGAAAAGATAGGAGTTATTAGCGCTTTTGATATGACTACTGAAAGCGCTATTACAAAACTAATGTATTTATTAGGAAAAGGATTAAACCCTGAAGCAGTCAAAAAACAATTTTCTATTTCTTTAAGAGGGGAAATAAGTAATTAAATTTGATAGATTTGCAAAATAATTAGTGAGGTGGCCGAGTGGCTTAAGGCGCACGCTTGGAAAGCGTGTAAACGAGAAATCGTTTCGGGGGTTCGAATCCCTTCCTCACTGCAAAAAATAAGAAAACCACCTTCTAGGGTGGTTTTTGTATTTTAAAAATATAATAATCATTTTATTCTAATAAGTACTACATAATCTGATATCACTTTTATTTTTTCTGTTAATTTTAGGTCTCTTATATCTTTATTATGAGGTAATCTTAAGTTTACAGGCAAAACATCAATTAAGTTTTTAAGGTAAGTTGATTTTATAGAATAAGAAACATTTTGTGAATTGTCATAAGTAAATCTAGCAGCATTAATGGCAATTAAATTTCCTTCATAATCAAAAAGTGGGCCTCCACTATTACCTGGTTGTATTGGTGTAGTTGTCTGATAATTTGCAATATCTCCATCATAACCTGTTTTTGAACTTATCTTACCATCTGTAAATTTAATATCCTTTCCCATATAATTTGTTAATGGGTATCCAAGCGCAAAAACCTCTTCCCCTATATCTGCTACACGTGTAGAGAAATAATAAGGTATCTCATCAAATCGTTCAAAATCTTCATCTGAAATTTTTAATATAGCTAAATCATTATTTTTATCAGTTTTAATAACCTCAGCTTTATGGTTTTGTAATTCTCCATCTCTATAAAATTCAATCTCTATATATGTAGCATCCTCTACTACATGATAATTTGTAGCAAAATATCCTGTTCTATCAATAAAGAATCCTGTTCCTCCTCCAATCCATGAATTATCGCTAGTCTCATCAATAAATTCTCCATTGATCCACTCTCCTTCTGTTACTTCACCATCTGCAAATGTATATCTACCTTCTCCGTGTTGGTTACCATTACTCCAATTCCCATCATATTTTGAACCTCCCGACCAAGAATATATTCCATATCCATGTCGTTTTCCATCTTTAAAATTCCCTTTATATACATCACCTTCCCAGTCATCAGAAAATTTATAAACTCCATAACCATTTTCACAATCTCCTGATACACATCCACTTTCACTGTCTGAGTCATCATTTTCAGTAGCCCAAATGGATTTAATTCTATGTTTCACGGCTTGATATACACCTTCTTTATTTTTATAAGTAAACCACAAATATCCATCTAATTCTTCATCCCCTATTTTAACATATAAAGTATATTTGTTCCCTATATCAGATACAATGTCAAACTCATCCCAATCATACTCTTCAGAATATTTATGAGATTTAATTAAATATGCAGAAGTTATATCATCTGTTCTATGTATAAACATTCCCATTTTACTTTGTACTGTATCTTCAAATTCAAAAAATGTAATAGAATTCTCGGAAGAAAACTCTTCCCAATCTTCTGTGTTATCATCCCAAATTAAATCTTCCCTATAGTCTGTTGAGATATTTAACTGACTAAAACTTATTGATGCAATAAGCATCAAAATAATTATTGATATTTTATTCTTCATCACTAAACCATGTTTTTACTTGATGTCTCACTAAAATTGTTGACTCCTCTATATCCATTATAAACCTAATATTTGGTTTCTCTGCCTTAATATCTACTATTAGTGTTGTTTCATAACCACTATCTGAAGTAGCATCATATGTGTGATGATCCAATTCTTCATCATATTCTGGATTAGAGAGGAAATAAGATGTTTTAGTTCCAAATGATGTTAAAGTCATGAAGGTAAATTCTTCATTAAATTCAAGGAAAGTATAATTCTCATACTCAGTAACAACATCTCCCCATTCATTATTATTGTCATCCCACATATACAGGTCTGTATATTCCGTAGAAATTGTAAATTGAGAAAACACGCAAATATTTCCCAACATAAAAAATAGAATAATAAATTTTTTCATTTTTTTATATATTAGTTAATATTATTCCAAAAAATGGAATCAAAAAAATTTCGTTTGTCGTTTTTAGGAAAAAGGTTTAAGCAAATATAAAAATTTATTTCAAAATCTACTCAGCATGTGTGATTTGATTTTTACTTTCGTGATAATATCTTCTATTATTCTATTTTCATCAGAAATTACTGAAAAAGATTATATACAGAAAGGTCCTAACAAAGAATGTTAGGACCTTTTAATGTCAATTTCAAACTAGAAAGAGAATTTTCCTTTCTTCTTTTTCTCAGTTGTTTCTGTTTTATGTTTTGATTCTGAATCATCATTTGATTCCTCTTCAGCTTCAATAATAACACAAGTACTACTGCAATCTGGGTTAGTATTATACTGAATAATTGTATTTTCCCAAATATACGCATCTTCACTATTTGCATTACCAGCATCAGTATAATAAGATACTAAATTCTTATCTTTATCAAATGTACAGAAAATCGAAGCAGGTTCAGTATAATAGTCTTCACCCTTAGATTTTACATAATTATTGTCTTTTGATCTAATTTGCAACTTCTTATGTAAATATCTATATTCAATTATCATTTCACCTTCTGCAAGATTCTGGTAAAAATCAAATGGTTCAACATTTAAAGTAGTTTGGACTTCATTTGCAGTCATCCCAAGTTCTACATAAAACAACTTATCAATTGTTGTAAAATGCTCTTTCTGTATTTTTTGAGCGTTTGTAAAAGAAACTAAACAAACACCGAAAATTATTGATATTTTCTTTAATTTTTTCATAATTTCTATTTTTTATTCGTTATCCGTTATTTCACCTGTAGTCTTTAATTCGATTCCAATTTTGCCATTTAAATCTATAAAATCGCACAACGAACAATCTTTCTCATTATTAACTACTTCTTTTTCTTGTTGTCTTTTTACTTTAATACAAGGATCTCCTTCACAATTCTTGCTTTGATTTATTCTATAATAGTAATCTTCTGTGTCACATGGACAATATTCACAAGAGTTATCATCTTTAGTTGCATCAGGATTGTAATTTATAGCGCCTTCATCCATACAACCTGCAACAAAATCAAATTCTGGGATACATTTTTCTCCACAATTTCTTTTAGGGTCATAGTCAGGATTAGGTTTATAATTACATGGGCAATATTCGCAACTATTATCATCTTCCGCAGCTTTAGAATCATAATTTAAAGCTTCTGCATCTGTACAACCCTTTATTATAATGACAGGATACTCACAACTACCATCATCCTGATTTGCTTCAGCATTATAATTTAAAGCCTCTTTATCCATACATCCAAAACATTTGATAAATGTTTCATCCGTTTCACAGGAAGATTTTAATGATTGATTAAAACATAAAACATCATTTACAACAGATGATTTTGCTTGTTCTGTAATCACATTATCTAATAAACCATTTCTGTAATAAAGTAATACTTCTTTTCTCTCATTACTGTAAATGTCTTCACCTGCGTTAAGTCCAGCTTTTTTGTGTTCTAAATCAGAATCAAACTCTCTTAAAAGATTACTATAATTGTAAACATGTATTTCACAATTATCTACATTATGGTAAATCTCGTAAGGAAATAATTTAGTAATAACTAAAACCTCACCTTTAGTCATACCTTTCTCTAATGACATTAAATTATTTACCGAAATATTATAATCGGTTATAACTTTGTCATACTTACAGCTACCATCACTCATAGTAGCTTTTGCATTGTAATTAGTAGCATTTTTATCTTTACATCCTTTTACCTCTTCAACCTCTTTAACAACTAGAGTTTTCTCAATCTGTATTGGTGTTTCACAAGATCCAAAGATTAATACTACAAATAATAAATATAGAATTCTTTTCATATATCTTTTTTTAATAAAATTCCTACTCTATTTAGGTTTTCGGATTCCCCTCTTTATATAATTTTTTGTAAAAATACTATTCTAAAAAAGAATAAAACGTACGTATTAGTACTGATGACAACTTGTCAGTAAAAAGAATGTATCTATATGAAATATAGTGAGTTAGTGGTAATTAGTGGTGTTTTATTGGAAATTCTTTATTTTAAAAACTGAAAAACTTACTTAATAATCTGATCAGTATGATTTTTGGTTTTTACTTTTGTAATAATGTCTTCTATTATTCCGTTTTCATCAATTACAAAAGTAGTTCTGTGTATTCCATCATAAGTTCTTCCCATGAATTTTTTAGGTCCCCAAACACCATAAGCATTTATCACTTCTTTATTTTCATCAGAAATTAATGGGAATGGTAAATCATGTTTTGTAATAAATTTTTGGTGCCTTTCAGGGTTATCAGCCGAACAACCCAAAACCACATATGCATTATCTAAAAGTGTTTGGTAATTATCTCTCAAATTACAAGATTGTACCGTACAACCTGGAGTCATGTCCTTTGGGTAAAAATACAATACCACCTTCTTACCTTTAAACTGATCTAAAGTAATTACCTTTCCATTTTCATCAATGGAATTAATTTCTGGTGCTTTATCTCCTATTTTTAACATGTTATAAAGTTCCTCTTCTTTCTTGTTCTGCTTCTATCGATTCAAAAAGGGCTTTAAAGTTTCCTTTCCCAAAAGATTGAGCTCCTTTTCTCTGAATGATTTCAAAAAATAAAGTTGGTCTGTCCGTAAGTGGTTTTGTAAAAATCTGAAGTAGATATCCTTCATCATCTCTATCTGCCAGAATTCCATGTTTTTTCAAAATTGCTATGTCCTCAATAATCTCTCCTACTCTTTCTCCTACTGTATCGTAATACGCTCCCGGAACATATAAAAATTCTACTCCTCTTTTTTTCATTTCGGAAACCGTACTTACAATATCATCAGTTGCTACTGCAATATGCTGTACTCCAGGTCCATCATAAAAATCTAAGTACTCCTCAATCTGAGATTTCTTTTTTCCTTTTGCTGGCTCGTTAATTGGGAATTTTACCCTCCCATTTCCATTAGTCATTACCTTACTCATTAATGCGGTGTATTGAGTAGAAATATCTTTATCATCAAAGGTGATTAGGTTCGCAAATCCCATGGTTTCGTTATAGAATTTCTCCCAAATATTCATCTCATTCCATCCTACATTAGCAACCATATGGTCAATGTATTTCAATCCAACAGATTCAGGATTGTAATGTGATTCCCACTTTTCAAATCCTGGCATAAAAGTTCCTTTATAGTTTTTACGCTCCACAAAAATATGAACGGTATCACCATAAATTTTAATTCCAGATTTTACAACTTCACCATCTACATCTTGATCTGTTTTTGGTTCAAAATAAGATTTAGCACCTCTACTTGTTGTTTCTTCCCAAGCTTTTGTTGCATCATCAACCCAAAGCGCAACTACTTTTACCCCATCTCCATGTTTTTGAATGTGATCTGAAATTTCATTATTTTCTCCTGGCATAGGAGTAGTAAATACTAATCTGATTTTATCTTGAACCACAACATAAGAAGTCCTATCAGTAACCCCTGTTTCTAATCCTGCATACGCCAAAGATTGAAATCCTAATGCTGTTTTGTAAAAGTGAGCTGCTTGTTTTGCATTTCCCACATAATACTCCACATAATCTGTTCCTAATAAAGGTAAAAAATCCTGTGCATCTGGGAATATTTTCTCTAAAGAATATCTAGTATTATTTATTTTTGTTAAATCTTCTCTCATTATATTTATTTTTCAAGCCATGACTGATAGTACGTTCCATCCGAAAGTTCAATAGCTGCTTTTGTTAATTTTAGTGGAGCAAAGGTATCTACCATTACTGCCAATTCATCTGTTTTTGTTTCTCCTATACTTCTCTCCATTGCCCCTGGATGTGGTCCGTGAGGAATTCCTGCAGGATGCAATGAGATATACCCTTCCTCAACATGATTCCTGCTCATAAAATCTCCATCTACATAGTATAGCACTTCATCCGAATCAATATTAGAATGGTTATAAGGTGCTGGAATTGCTTCCGAGTGATAATCATATAATCTCGGTACGAAAGAGCAAATTACAAATGAAGAGGTTTCAAAAGTTTGATGTACCGGTGGCGGTTGATGCACTCTACCTGTTATCGGTTCAAAATCATGTATAGAAAATGCATAAGGGTAATTATACCCATCCCAACCTACAACCCCAAAAGGATGTGCAGCATAAGTATAGTCATGAATCATTTGTTCTTTCTTAATTTTTATCACAAAATCACCTAATTCATCATGTGTTTCTAATTCATCAGGTGCTCTCATATCTCTTTCACAAAAAGGAGAATGCTCTAACATTTGCCCGAAATGATTACGGTATCTTTTTGGTGTATAAATAGGGGTATAAGATTCTACAATAAATAATCTATTATTTGGAGTATCAAATTTCATTGTATAAATCATTCCTCTAGGAATTACTAAATAATCACCTTCCTTAAATTTTATATTTCCTACAAAAGTTCTTAAAGTTCCTGTTCCTTTATGAACAAAGATAACCTCATCTCCATCTGTATTTTTGTAAAAATAATCTTCCTCTAAATTAGTAGGAGCAGAAAGCAAAATATTCAAATCGTTATTCACTAAAATAGAAACTCTACTTTCTAAATGATCTTCAATTTTAGGAGATTCAAATCCTTTCAACATATAGGATTTTAAGTTTTTATCCACAGCAATTTCAGGTGCAACCGAATATGCTTCTGCAATATTTTTAACCTGAGTTGGTCGGTGTAAATGATACAACAAAGAAGACATTCCATCAAAACCGATAGTCCCAAATAATTCTTCATAATGGATGTTTCCATCTTCTTTTCGGAAGGTAGTATGCCTTTTATGAGGCATCTTTCCTAATTTATGATATCTTGGCATTTGTTATTGTTTTGTGCAAATATATGACATAAAACATAAACAAAAGATGATTTTTGTATATCCTAAAATTTAAATTGATATTTTTGCATTGAATGAAACTTCTAACTTATAAATTACAAGATTCCGGAGAGGAACAAATTGGAGTATTACAAAAAGATATTGTATATAATCTGAATAATTGTTTTGGAAACATCTCAATAATAGAATTGATACAAATTGAAGACTATCAAGATAAAATTGCAGCCTTTATTTGTAATGAAGATTGCCAAAAACATGATATCGAAAACATAATTGTTTTGCCACCTTTAAAACCAAATTCTTTTCGAGATGCTTATGCTTTTAGGCGACATGTAGCAACTTCCAGAAAAAATAGAGGAGCAGATATGATAGCTGAATTTGATCAATTTCCTGTGTTTTATTTTTCAAACCATAATGCAATTTTTGCAGATAGTGAAGAAATTGAGATCATGCCAGACCATTTTAAAAAGTTAGATTACGAACTAGAATTCGCTATTGTAATTGGCAAAGGAGGAAAAAATATTTTATCAAAAGATGCGGACAACCATATTGCAGGATTTTGCATTCTGAATGATATAAGTGGAAGAACATTACAAAAAGAGGAAATGAAACTAAACTTAGGACCTGCGAAAGGGAAAGATTTTGCATCAGTTTTAGGTCCTTATTTAGTTACTTCTGATGAGATAGAACCTAGAAGTATTGATACAGAATATGGAAAGAAATATGATCTGAACATGAAAGCTTTTATAAATGGGGAGCTTTTATCTGAAGGAAATGCAAAAGACATGAATTGGACATTTGCTGAAATTATTGAGAGAGCATCCTATGGAGTAGAATTATTCCCAGGAGATGTTATTGGATCTGGCACTGTCGGAACAGGTTGCTTATTAGAAATAAACGGAACTAATAAAAGATCAAATCCTGACTATATGGAAAGATGGATAAAAGAAGGGGATGAAATAGAAATGCAAATTGAAGGGCTCGGAAGAATTACGAATAAAATTATCAAGTCAGATTCAACTCACTCTATATTAAAACTTAAAAAATGATAAAAACTTTAGATATAACAAAAGGTGAGACTGAAGGATTGTATAATTTTCTTTCCTCTGCAATTACTCCAAGACCAATTGCTCTTGTGAGTACAATTGACAAAGATGGTAGAATGAATTTAGCTCCTTTTTCATTTTTTAATGTGTTTTCAGTTAACCCTCCAATTTTGGTTTTTTCACCAGTAAAAAGTGGGAGGTTCGGAACAAACAAACATACTTTAAAAAACATTTTAGAAGTAAAAGAATGTGTTATCGGTTTAGTTACTGAAGACACAGCACAACAAGTTTCTTTGGCCTCTTGTAGTTTTGAAAAAGGTGTGAATGAATTTAAAAAAGCTGGATTTACGGAAGTTAAATCTGATTTAATTACTCCAAGTAGAATAAAAGAATCACCAGTAAATTTTGAATGCAAAGTAAATGATATAGTAGTTTTAGGAGAAGATGGAGGTTCAGGAAATTTAGTAATTGCTGAAATTTTAAAAATGCATATAGATGAAAATATTCTAGATAATGAAGGAAATATTGATCCTTTCAAGCTAAATATTGTTAGCCGATATGGATCTAATTGGTACGGAAAAACTACTAAGGATTCACTTTATGAAATTGCAAAACCTATTTCTAAAATAGGAATGGGTATAGATAATTTACCCGAGAATATTAAAAATTCCGAAATATTAACAGGAAGTGATTTAGCTATTTTAGCTTCTGCAGAAGAAATTCCTGAAAAAACTATTTCCGAAAACAATTTTCCTGAAACAGAAAAACACAAACAAGCAAAATCACTTTTGTCAGAAGGGAACTCAGAAGAAGCTTGGCAGACACTTCTTTAATATGATAAAAGAGTTAGTAAAAAATATCCTCTTTTACTTAAAGAAAAATAATCATAATTTTTCACCTATTTTTATTATAGGTTGTGGAAGATCCGGAACTACAATTTTAGGGGAAACTTTGTCTGAACACCCAGACATTAAATATCTGAATGAGCCCAGACGTTTATGGCATAAAGTATATCCAGAATTTAATATTTGGAAAGAAAATATTAGTAATCCTGTGCTATTTGCTGATGAAAAAAATACAGATTCGATAAGAACTAATCAATTACAAAAATTATTTTTCAGAGAACAAGTTTTATCAAATTCAAAAGTAGTTTTAGAAAAACTCCCAATTAATAATTTTAGATTAAAATTCTTAAAAAAATCTTTTCCTAAAGCTAAATTTATTTATCTGACAAGAAACGGATTAGAAGTAAGTAAATCAATTGAAAGAAGAATACAAAAACAAAATTGGTTTACAGGGAAAAAGTATGAATTACTAAAAGAATACGAACAAAAAACTTCTTCAGAATATAATCCGAAAACAGATTTAGAGAAAGGTATGTGGGAATGGAAATTATCAATTATGGAAAGTGATAACTTCTTTAAGAATTTAAAGAAATCACAATACATTCATTTGTCTTATCAAGATTTTATTGAAAACCCTGAAAAGAAAACTCAGGATATATTCAAGTTTTTAAATCTTAACTCTTCAGAAGGATTAGTGAAAAACATTTCCGGAACAATACAAAGAAAAAACCCAAAACAAGAAACAATTGAAACAGAAAACTTAAAAGAAATTGGAGGAGAGTTATTAAATGAGTCAATTAGTAACACATATTCTCCTTTTTAATATATTAGCCAACAAATAAAAATAAAAATATTATGACATTTAAATTACCAAACTTACCATATGCTTATGATGCATTAGAACCACATATTGATGCAAAAACAATGGAAATTCATCATAGTAAACATCATAACGGATATACAAACAATCTTAATAACGCTATTGCAGGAACTGATTTAGAAGGAAAATCAATAGAAGAAATTTGCTGTACTCCTGGACTTAGCGGGGGGGCAAGAAATAACGGTGGAGGATACTACAACCATAATATGTTTTGGACCTCTATGAGTCCAAACGGGGGTGGGGAACCAACAGGAAAATTATCAGATGTAATCCATGAAACTTTTGGAAGTTTTGAAAGTTTTAAAGATGAATTTTCGAAAGCTGCTGGAACAAGATTTGGTTCAGGATGGGCATGGCTATGTGTAAATGAAGAGGGGAAATTATGTGTTTGTTCTACTCCAAATCAGGATAATCATCTAATGGACAATCAGTGTGGTTGCACTCCTATTTTATGTTTGGATGTTTGGGAACATGCCTATTACCTAAACTATCAGAACAGAAGACCTGATTACATAAACGCCTTTTTCAATGTGATTAACTGGGAAGAAGTAAACAACAGATTTGAAGCTGCATTAATATAATATTAAAGTATATTTTTATACATTTGCGACACTAAAATTTTAAAAACTAATATAAAATGAAAAAAGGAATTGCATTATTTACACTTATAGCTGTTTTATTTACAGGAAACTTATCTGTTTACGCACAAGACACTACAGTATCAGAAGACACAACTGAAGTAGTAACAGAGGAAGCTACTTCTGAAGAAACTTCAAATGAAGAAGAGGCGGTGGAAGAAGAAACTTTTCACCAAATTATTAAACAAAAATTTATGGAAGGAGGTCCTGAATTTATGGGGATTGTTCTTTTATGTTTAATTTTAGGTTTAGCACTTGCTATCGAAAGAATTATCTATTTAAATATGTCTACTACTAATTCTACAAAATTATTAAATGATGTAGAAGGAGCTTTAAAGAATGGAGGTGTAGATGCCGCTAAAGAAATCTGTAGAAACACAAGAGGTCCAGTTGCTTCTATATTTTATCAAGGTTTAGATAGATCTGATGAAGGGTTAGAACAAGTTGAAAAATCAATTGTTGCTTACGGAAGTGTACAAATGGGGCTTCTAGAAAAAGGACTTTCTTGGATTTCATTATTTATTGCGTTAGCTCCTATGCTTGGGTTTATGGGTACCGTAATTGGTATGATTGGTGCTTTTGACTCTATTGAAGCTGCCGGAGATATTTCTCCTTCATTAGTTGCTGGGGGTATTAAAGTTGCTCTTTTAACAACTGTATTTGGTTTGATTGTTGCAATGATTCTACAAATATTTTATAACTACTTAGTAGCTAAGGTAGACTCTATTGTAAACGACATGGAAGATGCATCTATCAAATTAGTTGACATACTTGTAAATAACAAATAGTTAAATGTTAGATATTGTCTTAATTTTATTGGCAATAAATACGATTGTATCAATTGTTAATCGTAATTATTTAAATCTATCTCTGATATTCCCTCCTTTTGGGGTGGGAAAATATTTCTTTGGGAAGAAGAATGTAGAAAATGAAAATCCTATAGAATACCTCATAGCTTCTATAAAAGGATTTATTTTATATTACATTATTTATTGTATGACAGCTTTTATTTGGGGAGATGCATTTATATTATCGATAATACCACCTATAAATCCTTTTATTTTAACTTATATTCTATTAGCAATAACTGTATTATCAATTATATTATTTACTATCATATATTATCTAAAGAAATATCTTAAAATTACCAATATTATCTTGTTAATTGCATGTACAATTGGAGCGTTATTATTACTTAGCGTGTTATTATCCTTAGTTGTAAAAATTATTAGCGATACACGAACAGAAACGTTGGTAAATACAGGGTTATTTTCATTTTATATTTTATTAGCTCTTTCCGCTGCATTAATAGAAATTTTCTTATTTATAAAGAATTGGAAAAAAGCTATGATTTATATTTTACTTATCTCAATTTTACCATTCAATATGTATTATAATGTTATTGATATCTTTGCGTTATCTAATTTAGGAATTATTATTACACCAATACTTATAATTTTAGCTATTCTGATTATTGGAATATCAAATATTTATCAATTAATTAGTCATTGGCCACACAATAAATCAAAAATAATAAAAGCTATTCTTTATTATGGTTCAATAAACTCAATATTACTATTAACCTACTACTTAGCTGATGGAAACGTTATAAATTCTTGGGAGAAAATAGGCGTGACTACATTTGTATCAAAATCTGTAACAACAGGACTCAGTATGGTGGTTATTCTTTTAATTACTTTGGTTTCACTTATTACTTGGGGTATAGTTAGTTCTTATGGTAAAAAATTAAAAAATAATAACTAATGGGAAAAAGAAGAGAATTACCTGAAATTAATGCCGGCTCTATGGCCGATATTGCTTTCTTATTACTTATATTCTTTTTAGTTACAACAACTATGGATGTAGACTCTGGTATTTCTAGAAAATTACCTCCTATGCCAGAAGAAAATATAGAAACTCCTGAAATTCATAAAAGGAATATTTTTGTTGTTCTGATAAATAAAAATAATAAAGTTTTATGCGGAATTGGATCTCCAAAGAACATGGTAGAAATTGATGGAAACGGAACGATTAGTTCTTCTTTAAAAGAAGATGTGAAAGAGTTTGTTAGTAATAATGGAAGAAATGAAAACTCTTCTGAAAGCCCTGAAAAAGCAGTCGTTTCTTTACAAAATCAGGAAGGAACTTCTTACAATATGTATATACAAGTACAGAATGAACTTACCAAAGCATACAACGAATTAAGAGACGTAAAAGCAAACATTGATTACGGAAAAGATTTTGACAAATTAGAAGTGGAGGAACAAAAAATTGTTAAGAAATTTTATCCTATGAAAGTCTCGGAAGCAGAAACAAAAGCAAATTAAAGATGAGTAAATTTAAAAAAGGAGGAGGAAAATCAATGCCGGCAATATCTACCGCATCACTCCCAGATATTGTATTTATGTTACTTTTCTTCTTTATGGTTACAACTGTTATGAGAGAAACAACTCTTAAGGTTGATGTAAAAGCTCCGGAAGCTACTGAAGTGAAGAAGATGGAGAAAAAATCTTTAGTAAGTTATATTTATATTGGTTCTCCAACAAAAACTCAACAATCTACTTTTGGTACTAAAGCCAGAATTCAACTTAATGATGTTACTTTTAGCAGAAAAGAAGTAGGAGAAATACAAAACTTTATAAATGCAGAACGACTTGCTAAAGATGAGTCTGAGATACCATATATGACAACATCAATTAAAGCAGATGAAAATGTTACTATGGGTATTGTTACAGATGTAAAACAAGAACTCAGAAAAGTAAATGCTCTTAAAATAAACTATTCTACTCGTAAATCAAAAGAGAAAAACTAAATTTCCTCTCTACTATTTATCTTTTTAAATAAATAGATAAATAACATTACAACTACAAAACTGATACTAGCTTGCAAAAAGTTAATATCAGTTTTTTCTATTTCAGAGATATCCGTATTTAATTTATTTGCAAATGCAGAGTACATAATCAATACCGCTAAGGCATTATTTATAAAATGAGCTATAATCGGCA
Source organism: uncultured Bacteroidota bacterium (assembly GCA_902514225.1). Next base: position 1,520 of record CABXPN010000011.1, on the reverse strand, counting down.
TCCATAAATTTTTAGAGTAATAAAACAAATACCCTAAAATAATTCCTAAAATGAATCTTGGTAAAAAACCAAAAAACTGCATATGTATTGCCGAAAAAATAAATGAGGAAACAAAAATTGCTAAATGAGTACTTTGTAGAATGGAATGTAATTTCTTCTGCAAAACACCTCTAAATACCATCTCCTCTCCAATTGCTGGGATAAATGCAATTAAAAATAAATTAAACAAAAGATCTGAAGTATTTTCCATTTTCAGAAATGCTTCTGTAATAGTTTTAGCGTTCTCTTCCATCAATTTCATACTTTCTACTACTGACGGAATAAATGATTTTAAGGAATTAATAATTTCTAAGTTCCATTGCATGCTTACAGCAACCAAAATCTGAGAAAACAACATAATTAAAATAATCAATAAAACATTTTGTCTTTTTATTTTCTTTCTGAGATCTAAATTATTAAACAGATTACCACCTTCAAAATACGACAGTAATAATGGAGGAACAATAAAAATAAACACAGATGTAATAAGTTGCATTAGTTTAATCAGGAAAATATTATCCGGATTTGTTAAATCAGATCTTAGTATATCCGTATCGGTTGTAATGATAGCACTGGATAGAAAGCCAACAATTGATGAGATGAAAATTATAAGAACAAAAAAAAATAATTTTTGTCCTTCTGTTTTTTCTTTATAGATTCCTTTAAGGTTCATTTGCTTTCTTATTTTTGTAAAAATATGTCGGTAAAAATAGGAAAAATAGATTTAGGGGAATTCCCTCTTTTGCTTGCTCCAATGGAGGATGTAAGCGATCCCCCGTTTCGTGCTCTTTGCAAAAAACATGGTGCTGATTTAATGTTTACCGAATTCATTTCTTCTGAAGGATTGATAAGAGATGCCAATAAAAGCACACAGAAACTAGATATTTATGATTTCGAACGGCCAATTGGAATACAAATTTTTGGTTATGATATAGAAAATATGATGGAAGCTACCAGAATCTGTGAAAAAGCAAATCCAGGAATAATTGATATTAATTATGGTTGCCCGGTAAAAAAAGTTGCTAAAAAAGGAGCTGGTGCTGGTATCCTTAAAGATATTCCGAAAATGGTAGAAATGACAAAATCAATTGTAAAATCTACTAACATTCCGGTAACCGTAAAAACCCGCTTAGGTTGGGACGAAAACTCCATGCATATTGTTGAAGTTGCAGAAAGGTTACAAGATGTAGGAATACAAGCCATCTCCATACACGGAAGAACCCGAAAACAAATGTATAAAGGGTCTGCAGATTGGACTTTGATAAAAGCCGTAAAAGACAATCCCAGAATGAATATTCCTGTTTTCGGGAATGGAGATATTGACTCCCCACAAAAAGCCAAATTAATGAGAGATGAATTCGGATTAGATGGAGCTATGATAGGAAGAGCATCAATCGGTAACCCTTGGATTTTTAATGAAATAAAACACTACCTTAAAACAGGAGAACATTTAGCAAGACCTACAATGCAAGAAAGAGTAG
>CABXPN010000010.1 GCA_902514225.1 uncultured Bacteroidota bacterium | reverse complement strand
TTCTGCAAATTTTGGTGTATTAGCTGGAGATTATGAGTTAGATGAAAACGACAATTTGGAAGCAAACGGTCCAATGATTGCTTTCAGAGGACTTTTCTTGATAGACAAAAATGGAATAGTGCAACACCAAGTTGTAAATAATTTTCCGTTAGGTAGAAATGTTGATGAAGCTCTTAGAATGGTAGACGCGCTTCAGCACTTTGAAGAAAATGGTGAAGTTTGCCCAGCAAACTGGAGTAAAGGGAAAGATTCAATGAAAGAAAACCATGATGCAGTTGCTGAATATTTAGCAAAACACTAAATAGAAAAACTAATATTTAAAACCCTACTCTTTATTGAGTGGGGTTTTTTATTTTTGCAATATGCAAGTACCCAAATTTCTATTAAAAACTGTACTAAATTTATTCCCACCACTTCTGTTTAATAGAATTGTATTAAAGACAATTTCAGATGACTTTTCAGAAATGAATGTTGTCGTAAGAAGAGCTTTATTTAACATAAACTTTCATAAAACTATTTTCGGAGGCACTATATTTTCTGCTTGCGATCCTTATTTCCCGACAATGTATTATCACATTTTTGCAAATAAGAACAGGAAATTAATTATATGGTTAAAATCTGCAGAGATACAGTACCTAAAACCAGCAGACACATCCTTGAAACTTCATTTTATAATAACAAAGGATGATATAAAACTAGTTGAAGAAAATCTAAATAAGAAAGGAAAATATGAAATTTGGCATACTGTTGAAGCTATAAACAAAAACGGGATAATTTGTGCTCGAGCTAAAATTCTAGTTTATTTAAGGGACGATAAAATAGAGGAAAAATTAGGGTTTTAATTTATGAAACATTTAATCTTACTCTTTTTCCTAACTTTAAATTATCAAAGAACATCTTCTCAAGATTTATATCCTTATGGAGATGAATTCCCATTAGGGCTATACTCTTTACATACTGATTTGGATTCAGCAGAATATTATGGATGGAATCACGGGCACAGATACGGATACAGAATAGATGAGATAAGTTATTTAGCAACCCCAATGCCTGACTCTTATTTTGCTGAGTGTACAGAAAATAACCTTTACGCTATGGCTCGCCTTAGCTGGATTGATTCTCTTGATAAGAAATGGAGTCCCGTTCTGAAAACTACTATTAACGAAATTAAACAACAGGAGAAACATAATAACATCTCATGGTGGGATATCCCTGAAGAATTAAGATATTGGATAAGTAGCGAATATCAGATTGTGAGAAATTTTCCAGATTTAATTAGGGAATATGACTCAAGAAAGCGTCCAACATTTATGTATATTCCTGGTCACTACAATACCGAGGGAGTAGAAAACTATGTTCCATACTTAGATATTATTCCTGCAAGTTGCTATACTAATTACCAAAACTTACCAAATATATATATTAGATGGAGTATAGAAAGAACCCAAAAAGCAATAAGAAATAAAGGATATAAAATTGGTAAAGATTATTTGAATAATGAGAAAACTGTTATTGCAATTCTAGAATTATTTGAACAAGAAATATCACTTTCAGAAGAAGGAACTTGGCATGACTTTTGGTTAACCATTGCTTGTGATGTAGAAGGGATTCAAGTGTTTTCTCATTTTTACAGAAATTCAAGTCCAACATTAAAAAAATCATGGAATATTTTAAATAAAGCAGTTGAAATTTTCAAAGAAAATAACATTGATAAAGCAATTCTATTTGGAAATAATATATCTCTTAGAGACAAGGTTCTTGAAGGACCAAACTCAGCTCCAATATTTACAATGCAGGATATAACTTACAATTATCCATCTCTAAAGATATTAGCAAAACAATATCAAGATACAACATATGTGATTGTGGTAAACTCTGCTGAAGAAGAAGTAATATTCCAAATTACAGATATACCTCCTTTAGTAATTGGGGCTAAGATAATCCTTTCAAGTAAAATTTATGAGATCAAAAATCAAACCATTACAGATACGCTAAACTCACTTAATGTTGCGCTATATAAACTCTACTCCGATAAATCAAAAATTGAGAGTATTATTTATCCATCACCTGTAGAAGATAATATTACAATAGAAATTATGAACTCTAGAACTACTTTTGATAAAGTAAGAATATTCAATATTTATGGAGAAATTGTACTAGAAGAAAACTGTGATTACTGTTTGGAAAAACTAATTGATTTAAAACATCTTTCAGGAGGTACTTATATCATTCAGCTACTTAGAAATAACGAACAAATTTCAACAAATAAATTTGTTAAATCTTATTGATTAATACTATCGCATAAGCAGAAACCCCTTCTTCCCTACCAACAAAACTTAACTTTTCAGTAGTTGTTGCTTTTATAGAGATATCTTCTGTATCAATCCCCATACAATTAGCTAAAACCTTTTGCATTTCTGGGATATAAGGACCAATTTTAGGTTTTTGTAAACAAATAGTAGAATCAATATTTCCGATAGAGAATCCTTTTTCAGATATTAATTTAACTACTTCCTTTAAAAGTATCTTACTATCTATTCCTTTGTATTTTTCAGAGGTGTCAGGGAAATGTTTTCCTATATCTCCCAAGTTTGCTGCACCCAAAAGTGCATCACAAATTGTATGAATTAAAACATCTGCATCCGAATGGCCTAATCCTCCTTTTGTATGAGGAATAACTATTCCACCAATCCAAAAGTCTAAACCCTCTTTTAATTGATGTACATCAAAACCAAAACCTACTTTAATTTTCATTAGTTCCCCATTGATCCTAAATCAAACACTAAAGTAAACCTCATGGTATTTGCTAATGGATTAGATCCTCCAATATTAGAAGTGCTAATAAGGTATGAGAAATCAAGTGCAAAAACATTATACTTTACACCAGAGCCAAATGTTAGATATTTTCTCCCTCCCTTTGTATCGTGTTCATGAAAATAACCCGCTCTTAAAGCAAACTGATTAGCATACCAATATTCAAATCCTGTTGAAATATTAATCTCTCTCATCTCTTCTTTAAAAATACTTCCAGGAACTGGATTTCCATTTTCATCAATCTCTCCTGGTGCATCTCCAAAAGATTGAAACATACCAGAGACTACAGAAACTTCCGGGTCTTTACCAGCAATCATATCTCCATTTTCGTCATAAAGAGGAGGAGACGGAACAAGAAGTTTATTTAAATCAATAGCAAATGAGAACTTATTATATTCATCAATCTCAGTAGTTAAATCCGTACCTAATCTTAAATTAATTGGGATAAAATCTCTTGTAATAGTTTCAGTATATGATATTTTATTTCCAATATTTGATATATTCATACCAAAAGATAAATCTGATTTATTATCAGCAATTGAAATTGGTCTAGTATAAAATGTAGAAATATCTGCCGCAATGGACTGACCTGCAATTGTTTCTGTTCCACCAGCAGATTGTCCACCAGTTAAGTTAGAATAAATATATCTGCCAGAAATTGCAATAGAAAAATCTCTGGAAAGTTTTCTGGAATAAGAAGTACCAAGTGCTAATTCATTTGGTTTATATTGTCCGATTACATTACCCGTATTATCTGTAAAAGTAATATCTCCTAAAGAGAAATATCTCAATTCATAACCAAGTGCTTCATTATTATTTAGTTTGTAATATCCCCCAATATACTGTAAATTAATGTCCGGGACTAACTCCCTTAACCATGGAACAATAGAAACAGAAACTCCAATATCATCCTTTGTAAAAGAAAGTTTTGCAGGGTTCCAATGCATTGAAGCTGCATCTGGAGCGGTAGCAACTCCAACATCCCCCATTGCGCCTGATCTTGAATCAGGAGAAATTAATAAAAACGGAACAGCAGTTGTTATTGTATTTAGATTTCCTCCCAAAATATCATCATAATTAACATCTTGCGATTTTAATGAAAATGTAAAAAATATTGAAAGGAATAAAATGAGTACTTTTTTCATGTTTAAAAAAATAATTTTTTGCAAATATAGGTGTTTTATTGTAGACTGATAACGAACAACCTATTTCAATATTACTAATTTCTCTAACTTTTCTACAAACTCTCCATTTCCATCCTTTACTTTAAGTTTGTAAATATAGGTTCCTCTACCAATCTTGTCTCCAAAATCATCAAAACCACTCCAATCAATTGGGCCCACACGAAAACCTGTATTTACTTGTAATGAATTTATTGTTTTTACTAATTTTCCTGAAATTGTAAATACTTGTATCTGAACTTCTAAGTTTTGAGAAGGTCTGTTATGTTCGAAATAAAAAGATGTATTCGTTGTAAAAGGATTTGGATAATTTAATAAATGACTAATCACAAAATCTTCCGTTTCAGAAACTAAAAATTCAATACTCTCTTCTGAAGAGTTATTAAAAACATCCCAAACTTTAAAATCAATTGTGTGTAAACCCGATTCTAATTCATTTAACTGATATTCTACTTTCCCTTTCTGATAATTATCCAAATCAGACTGATAATAATCATTTAAGATAATTTTCTTAGTGTTTTCACCGTCTAAAACAATAGTAATATCATGTCCTATTCCGTTTCCTAAGGTATTTATTCCAGAAGAATCCTCTACAAAGGCCAAAAATACAGGAGTTGAATTAGTTATCCCTCCAGAAACGAATTGTTTATCGTTCATGTATAACTGAATCGATGGAGCTAAATCATCTGAAACATAATCATCTGAAACTCCACCAACAATAAAACTTTCGTTCCAACCACTTGCATCAAGATTTTCTACTTCTTCAGTTGCATAATAAGATATTCTACCATAATCTAAATTATAGTCTATATCTTTAGGAACAATAAAACTAAATGTAAACTCACCATTCACTACAGAGGATCTACCTTTATAAATAATATTAGTTTGTTTTTTATAATCCATTGGTGTAGAAGATTGTTGTCCTTGAGTTTGCGCAATAGTTTCTTTATCAAAGACGGTAATTTCTACTTCTCCATTAAAATCACTTACCTTTACAGAATCTTCCGAAATTATTTCACCATTAAAAGTTACCTTTCCCAATGCTGCAATAGTATCAGGGAAAGAGGTAGTTCTAATACCATATTCAGGATAAGCCAAACACATCATAGGATCTCCTAAAAGAGTAAATTTATTACTATTTATACTAGTGCCACTTAATGCTTTTGTTTGTAAGAAAACATCTCCTAAAGTTGGATATTCTCCATCTATCTTTTCAAATAATGAGTTTATAAAATTAGTATTTAAATTATAATTTAAATGAGAATAAACATATCTTGTTGTAGTTAATAATGCTACCCCACCACCATTTGGGTTTAAAATTATATGTTCCCCACCAGAGGTTAGTTCAGGATTGTCCAACCTTCCAAACTCGCACGTTGCAGTAACAAACAAAGGAAGTTTGTTGTAATTTTCCCAATCCAATATCTGATCTATATCAATTATTCTTTCACTTGTAAGTCCACTTTCACCTCCATGGCCCGTATAATTTACTAGTAAGGCTCCTTTTTCAACCCTTCTACTTACTGCATCTTTACAATCCGGACTTCTTGGTCCCGCGGGTGTAGATTCTTGATTATATATGTCCAAATAAAGTTTCTCAAAATTATAATTATTATAATTATCATCAATTATATTACATAAGGCGTCTGCTTGACTCATATGAATATTTCCATCACTATCATCTCCATCATCTGCAATAAAACAAGCCACATTTCTCCAACTTTCCCTTGTAGATTTATCATGATAGTTTATAATCTTATTTACCATTGTATTTGCCTCTGTTAGAGTTTTTGCAGGTAATCTACCAATACCAATGTCAACTAAATCACTCTGAAGTAATCCTTCGTCCTCATCCAGATATCCGAAATAATCATCTGTAGAAAAAGTGTTTAAAGGACTATATGAATTTTCAGATTGATATGTAATAACAAAATTTGTGTTATTTGTAACTCTATCTTTAGGATCATAAGAAGCGTCTCCTATTATTAATAGGTATTTAAAAGTAGAATTTGGTAAATCATACAAATACTTACAATAATCTCTGACAGAACTCACATCCTGTTTACCAGATGAAAATTCATTAAACACTTCTTGAGGAGTTACTATTTTACATTTACTTCCATCTTTATTAAAATGGAATTCTTTTAGATTCTGTGCTGCAGATGTAAAATTTGGATGACAGACTATTAACATCTCACAATCTGTTTCTCCATGTAAATTCTGATTTGGAACAGATCCTAACAAATTAGGAGTCTTATATTCTGTACCATCAAACACTACAAATTTTTCATCAGAACCACCAGCAAAATGATCATAACTAAACCCTATAGTTTCAGAATCAACTTGAATCAGTGAGTGTTTCCTAACATTTGTAATATCTGTCACATTCCAAACAGTATTATTTATAGTTGCATCTTCTATAAGAGCAGACCACTGAATATCTCCACTATCATCAACTACTTTTCTAAAATTCATTTGACCTCCATCAAATTTTAACTTACGAAAAGTACAAATCTCTAAGGAATTTAACCAACCTTTATAAGAGGACGAACTTCTGTTAAAAGTAACATCAATATTAAAATTGTCTTCAGAAGAATGTGTCTGACCTTCTACAGAAGCAATAGTAGCAAAATCGTCCGCATAACCATAACTGACTGTACCGAGTGAGATATCCATAAATTGATTGCCATTTCTGCTAAATATAAAACTAGGAGTAGAAGAAGCTCTTGCAGCAACTTTCGCTTTTACATACACAGCAGCATTGATATTTATGTTAGGAACATTAAAGGAGATAGATTGAGTTAAATTTTCATCAAACTCCTCTCCATACCATTCTTCTCCAGATTGAATAAAATTGATTAAATCTAATTCATGAAATTGAAGTTCGTTAAACTCATCAAAGGTTTTTTGTTCCGCATTTTTTAAACTGCTCACATAATTTTCAATTCTTTTAGAATCTCCAGAATTATTTATAGTTAGAAAATAGTAATTGAAATCATCATACAGATGTTTATGGTGGTTAAATTTTCCAACGAAACTTGAATAGGGAATCCATTCATTAATACTTTGACCATAAAACAATACTAAATCTCCATCTTCAAAAATTCCGTTATTATTATTATCTATAATTTCAATTGCATTTTCTTGTAAATCCTCATGTCTAAAATCAGAATTTAATCTAGGGAGCATTCCTCCTCCGTTTCCATACAATCGAATAGAATTCACATCTAAATTGGAAACATTAACTCCAAGTGATTGGAAATCAGAATAAGTTAATTTATACACTCCATTTTCTTCTACAGAAACTTTAAACCAGTCTCCTTGATTTAAAACAGACTCTATCTTTTCAGATTGTTTCTTTCTGATTTGTATTGTTCTTTGTTTTGTTGTTCTATATTTAAATTCGTTTATTTTTTTATATCTAGATCCATCTTTTAGATATGGAAACACAGAAATTCTGTTATAATTTGCATTATTAGATTTTTCAATTTCTGAAGTGAAATTAATATTACTTGGTATTTCTAATAATTCTAATTTTTTTCTTTCTAAATCAGAAACTTCTGCATATTTTATATCATAAAGTTCAAAATCATAAAAATAATTATCTTTTAATTTGTTTAACTCCTGATAAGAAGGTAATCCTTCAAATTCCTGTAAATAAATTGCTTTATCGAATGAAACAATTTCCTTACCATAACTATTTACACTATTCCAATCTAGCACTATATGAGTTTGCGCATGTAAATTATATGTACAACTAATTATTAATAATAGTGAGATTATTTTTTTGGAAATCATAAAACAAAAGTAAATATTTATTAGTTTATAAGTCAGTAAACGTGTATTAATTAGAAAAATTATACCTACTTCTTTCAGTAATAAATAAAATTCATATCTTTGTAAAATTGAATTAATGAAGAAGACAACAATGAAGAATAATATATTTAAATCAGTTCTACTAGTATTTACCCTGATTTTACTAGGTAAAACAGCAAATGCTCAGGACCCAACCTTTTCTCAGTTTTACTCTAATCCTTTATACTTAAACCCAGCTTTTGCAGGAGCTAATAATGGAGGATGTCCTACATCTACATTAAATTATAGAGATCAATGGCCTGGAATTGGTAGGACATATGTTACATATTCTGCTTCATACGATCAGCATGTAGATGCACTTGGAGGTGGATTAGGAGTAATTGTAGCTCAAGATAAAAGTGGATCTGGTAATTTAAATACACTTCATGCTTCTTTACTATATTCTTATTTACTAGAAGTAAATAGAGATTTTACTGTAAAAGCAGGTTTTGAAGCATCTTATAGAACATTAAACTTAGACTGGAACAATTTAACTTTTGGAGATATGATTGACCCAACATATGGATTTATTTATGAAACTCAGGAAGACTATATAAATAATGAAAAGAATGTTGATTTCCCAGATTTTTCTGCAGGGGTATTAGGTTATACAGAAAATATGTTCTTTGGACTCTCAGCTCATCACCTTACACAACCTGATCAAGGTTTTATTAGTGTGAGTCATTTACCAAGAAAATATACTGCTCATATAGGGGGGAACTTTCCTGTCAGTAGATATAAAAATAATATTACAACTATTTCTCCTAACTTTTTGTACCAAAAACAACAAGAATTCCAACAATTTAACTATGGAATTTATGTAAATAGAGGCCCTATAGTTGGTGGATTATGGGCACGAAATAGTCTTAAGAATTTTGATTCTTTTATACTAATGTTCGGATTAGTTCAGGATGCATTTAAATTCGGATATAGTTATGATATTACAGTAAGTAATTTAAAAAACAGTAACACACTAGGAGCACATGAACTTTCTTTTACAATTTTTATGCCGTGTAGAAGTAAAGGAAAATCATTTAACACAATAAGTTGCCCATCATTTTAGTTATTAAAAAACAAAAAAAACAAAAAAAATGACAAATAAGAACACAATATTATTAGGAATCTTAAGCGTATTTTTACTATCTTCATGTTCTGAGAAGGAATTTTCTTCTTCCAGAAGTCAATCATCTACTACAGGATGGGATTACAATAATAGAAAACAAGGTGGATTTGAAGTAAGAGATGCTTTTGAACAAACTCCAGGACCTGGATTAGTTTTTATCGAAGGTGGTAAATTAACAATGGGTAGAGTTGAGGAAGATGTCATGTCTGACTGGAATAATATCTCGAAAACAGTAAATGTTACTTCATTTTATATTGACGCAACTGAAGTAAGAAACCTTGATTATTTAGAGTATTTGGACTGGATTAAAAGACATTATATTTATGAAAATGACATCTACAGAACTTCACAAGTTTCAATTGAAGATGGAATTGCTATTTATGAAAAGGCATTACCAGATACTTTAGTTTGGAGAGATAAATTAGGAGAGAATGAGATGTTTGTAAATAACTATTTAAGACATCCTGCATACAGAGAGTATCCTGTTGTCGGAATTAGTTGGGAGCAAGCAAACGATTATTGCTTATGGAGAACTGACAGGGTAAACGAAAGAATACTTATTAATGCAGGAATTCTTTTAGAAGAAGGACATGTTGATAGAGATCCTGATTATATTTTTACAACTGAAGCATATCTTTATGGAGATGAAGATTACCATACTGCAATTATAAACGACCAACTTAAGTTGAGAGTGAAGAACAAGAAGGATGTTAAAGCAAATGATGAAGGAAGGTACGCAAATATGTCAGATGGTTTATTATTACCAAATTACAGACTACCAACAGAAGCAGAGTGGGAATTAGCAGCTTTGGGATACATGGGAGATAATCTGGAAAACAGAAAAGTTTACCCATGGGAAGGTTCAGGAGTAAGAAACACATCTAGAAAGAACCAAGGACAACTATTAGCCAACTTTAAAAATGGTAGAGGAGGAAACAAAGGAACTGCTGGAAAAAACAGTGACGATAATTACAGTTTAACTTCTCCTGTTCGTTCATATTGGCCAAACGACTATGGTTTGTTTGACATGGCAGGAAATGTTTCAGAGTGGGTAGCAGACGCTTACAGACCGATTACTGAACTTACAACAACAACAGACAATAATCCTTATAGAGGTAATGTGTTCGCAACAAAAAAGAGAGATAGTGAAGCTTCTCCAGGGGAGAATCCTTATATTATCGATAAACAAGGTAGAGTTGTAGATACATTAGTTGACCCTTCAGATAACATATACAGGAGAAATTATAAAAGGTCTAATAATATAAATTATTTAGATGGTGATATTGAATCACAAATAGGAGGTACTACTGATGACACAGAAGAAAATGGAACTGTTGATAATGAAAATATTGTAATTGATAAAAGAAATAAAGATTATGGAAGAAATGAATCTGATACTCTTTCAAACAATTCCAATGAAATGTACAACTTTGGAGAAACTACTTTAGTCTCAGACAGATCAAGAGTTTATAAAGGTGGTAGTTGGAACGACAGAGCTTATTGGTTAAGTCCAGGAGCTAGAAGAATGTTAGACCAAGCAAGATCATCAAACACAATCGGATTTAGATGTGCTATGGACAGAACAGGGGCCGACAAATCAGATTTAAAAGCAAATCAGAACAGAGGTACTGATTATAGTAAAGAAAGAGGAAATTAAAATTTTACAATAAATTCTTTCTAAAACCCCACTAACCATGGGGTTTTATTTTTTATAATATGAACATATCAGAATTATATAAAAAATTTAGAGACTGTAATGGTATTTGTACAGATAGTAGAAATATCATAAAAGATAGTTTATTCTTTTCCCTAAAAGGAGATAATTTTAATGGGAACGAATATGCTAAACAAGCAATAAAAGAAGGGTGTAAACTAGCAATTATTGATGATGATGAATTTCATTCGGGAAATTGTATCTTAGTAGAGAATGTTAAAAACACATTACAAGAACTTGCAAAATATCACAGAAACCAATTAAATATCCCAATAATAGGAATTACAGGTACAAATGGTAAAACAACTACAAAAGAGTTAATCAACTCTGTTCTTTCTACACAATACAATTGTTATTTCACAAAAGGAAATCTAAATAATCAGATTGGATTACCTTTAAGTGTACTAGAAATAGAGGAAGCTCATGAGATTGCTGTTATCGAAATGGGAGCAAGTGAAATAGGAGAAATTGAAAATCTTTGCAATATTTCCGAACCAACATCAGGAGTTATCACAAATATCGGGAAAGCTCATTTGGAAGGTTTCGGAAGTTTTCAAGGTGTAATAAAAGCAAAAACAGAACTTTATACTTTTCTGAAAGAAAGCAATGGAACTACTTTTGTAAACTCAGCAGATAAATTATTAGTTAAACAATCTTCTGAAAACATTGTAGTAACATGCGGAATTTCAGAAAACTCCGATTTTAATTTTAAAGTAATTGAAACTTTTCCTTTTATAACAATTAAATTAAATGATGAAATCATTAAGTCTAACCTGATAGGTAAATTTCAGATTGATAATATTGCAACAGTTGCTTGTATTGGAAATTTTTATAATATTTCTAATAAAAACATTAAATTAGGGATTGAAAATTACAAACCAAAAAATAATAGGACAGAAATTGTCGAAACTGAGAAAAACTTCATCATACTAGATGCATATAACGCAAATCCGAGCAGTATGAATTCCATGATTGATTCTTTTGCAGAACTAAAAAAAGATGACAAACTCTGTATTTTAGGTGAGATGAGAGAACTTGGAAGTTATTCAGAAGAAGAACACGAACTATTGGTTCAGAAAATGAAAACCTTAAATATTGAAAGTATATTTGTAGGAAAGGAATTTGAGAATACAACAAACTCTAATTCATTTAAAAATACTGAAGATTTAATTAATAATCTGTTAAAGTTTCAATTAAAAAACAGAACAATTCTAATAAAAGGATCCAGAGGTATTGCTCTTGAAAAACTAATCAAATTTCTCTAAAACTTCTTCCATCATTACAATTGATTAGGCTCCAATTACTTCATTTAAAATTTAGAGCTTCTGTTATCTGATTATTAGTAAGACCCATTTGTCTTAGAACTTGTTCAGAAGGAATGTCTGAGGAGTTTATATTCTGTGAAAAGGATAAAAATCCTAATCCACAAAAAAAATAGGAAGAAATATTTTTTTCATAATTTTTATTTTAATACTAAACGAGAAATAACTATTCTCTGAATTTCAGAAGTTCCTTCATAAATCTGAGTGATTTTTGCATCTCTCATTAATCGTTCTACATGATATTCTTTTACAAAACCATATCCACCATGAACCTGAACGGCTTCTACAGTTGTTTTCATTGCTGTTTCAGAAGCAAATACTTTTGCCATTGCTCCAGAAAGATCATAATTTAAACCATTATCTTTTTCCCAAGCAGACTTTAAACATAACAGTCTAGCAGCTTCAATTTCAGTAGCCATATCTGCAAGTTTAAATGATATTGACTGATGTTGGTTTATTTCTTTACCAAAAGCTTTTCTTTCTTTTGAATATTGTAAAGCTAATTCATATGCTCCAGAAGCTATTCCTAAAGCTTGAGAGGCAATACCAATTCTTCCTCCGGATAATGTCTTCATTGCAAATTTAAATCCAAATCCATCCTCTCCTATCCTATTTTCTTTAGGAATTTTTACATCTGTAAACATTAAGGAATGAGTATCAGAACCTCTAATTCCTAATTTATTTTCTTTAGGACCAACAACAAAACCATCCAATCCTTTTTCTACAATAAATGCATTTATCCCTCTATGTCCTTTTTCTACATCAGTTTGTGCAATTACCAAATAAACAGAAGCCGAACTTCCATTTGTAATCCAATTTTTCGTTCCATTTAAAAGATAATAATCTCCCATGTCAATTGCAGTTGTACTTTGTGAAGTAGCATCAGAACCAGCTTCAGGTTCAGATAAACAAAATGCACCAATAATCTCACCGCTCGCTAATGGTTTTAAATATTTCTCTTTTTGTTCTTCCGAACCGTAAGTTTCTAATCCCCAGCACACAAGAGAGTTATTTACAGACATTACAACCGAACAAGAAGCGTCAACCTTAGAAATTTCTTCCATTGCCAAAACATATGAAATAGCATCCATTCCAGCTCCTCCATATTTAGGGTCAACCATCATACCTAAGAAACCTAACTCCCCTAATTTCTTTATTTGTTCAGTAGGAAAAGTTTGATTCTCGTCTCTTTCAATCACTCCTGGAAAAAGTTCTGTTTGTGCAAAATCTCTTGCCGCATCTCTAATCATTTTATGTTCTTCCGTAAGTGTCAAATCCATCTTATTGTTTATACTTTTTAAAATTTAATATGCAAAAATACTGATTTTTAAGTTATTTTTGGAAAATATTTATCATGAATAAAGTATATCATATTATAGGTCTAATGTCAGGAACATCTTTGGATGGACTAGACATTGTAAAATGCAAATTCAGTTGGAAGAATTTCTGGGAGTTTGATTTAGAATATTTTGAAACAATGGAATACTCAAATTACTGGATAAAAAAACTAGGGAATCTTCATCAGAGAACAGAAGAAGAAATAGAAAATTGCAATAAAGAATTCGGGAAATATCTTGGGGAATGTGTTGTTAGATTCTTAGATAAAAACCAAACTAAAACAGATTATATTTCTTCCCACGGACATACAATTTTTCATGATCCAGAAAATCATTATACTTTGCAAATTGGTGATGGGAAAATTATATCAAATTTAACTAAAATTACAACCATCAATAATTTCAGACAACTTGATGTAGAATTAGGAGGACAAGGAGCTCCGTTAGTTCCTATAGGAGATTTAGAATTATTTTCAAATTATAAGTACTGTCTTAATCTAGGTGGATTTGCTAATATCTCTGAAAAAACATCAAAAAATGACATTATCGCTTTTGATATTTGTGCTGTAAATTTTGTACTAAATGATTTATCTTCTCAAATAGGTAAATCGTACGACAAAGGAGGGGAAATTTCTAAAAATGGAGAAATAGATGTCGAATTATTTAAAGAGTTGAACTCATTAAACTTTTTAAAAGAAGTACATCCAAAATCATTAGGAAGAGAATGGGTTGAAGAGTTTATCTATCCAATTTTACAAAGAAATACTAATTCAATTGAAAACAAATTGAGAACTTTTGTTGAACACATTGCATTTCAAATAGGGAAACATTTAAAAGATGGGGAGGTATTAGTTACCGGAGGGGGTGTCTTCAACTCATTTCTGATAGAACGAATAGAAAACTATTCAAATTCTAATATCATTATCCCTAAAAAAGAAATAATAGATTTTAAGGAAGCTATTATTTTTGCGTTTCTGGGAGTATTAAAATTAGAAGATAAAACAAATTGTTTATCTAGCGTAACAGGAGCAAAAAGAGATTGTTCTGGGGGTGATATTTATCTGAAATAAATAGAGATTGTTTTATTCATTAATTACTACATTTGCAAAATATTTAACAACATAAAATGGAAAAATTACTAAAGAGATTTGAAGATAAAAAACCAGAAGTGGTTTTTGAATGGAAAGACGAACTAACAGATGCAGAAGGATGGATAGTAATTAACTCTTTAAGAGGAGGGGCTGCTGCTGGAGGAACTAGGATGAGAATTGGAGTAACAAAAGATGAAGTACTTGCACTTGCAAAGACTATGGAAGTAAAATTTACTGTTGCTGGACCACCAATTGGTGGAGGAAAATCAGGAATTAATTTTGACCCAAGAGACCCAAGAAAAAAGGAAGTTTTACAAAGATGGTATGCAGCTGCAAAACCATTATTAAAAACTTATTACGGTACTGGGGGGGATATGAATGTGGATGAAGTTCATGAGGTAATTCCAATTTGTAAAGAAAATGACATTTTATTTCCTTTAGAAGGGATTGTAAGAGGACACCATAAAAAAGAGGAAGATGGTACAATGAAAATTATCAATCAATTATCTGAGGGAGTCCCTTTAATTGTAAGAAAAGAAGAACTAACACCTGACCCTAACAAAGATTATTCTGTTGGAGATTTAATTACTGGTTACGGGGTATCTGAAGCTATTGTACATTATTATAATATTTATGGAGGAGAATTAAAAGGAAAAAGAGTTATAGTACAAGGATGGGGGAATGTAGCAGGATCAGCAGCATATTACCTATCTCAGGAAGGAGCTATTGTGGTTGGTATTATCGACAAAGTTGGTGGAGTTATAAATTCTGATGGATTTACTTTTGATGAAATTAAATCTTTATTAAATAATAGAACTTCAAACTTTTTATCATCTGAAAACATGATGAGTTTTGAAGAAGCAAATGAAAAAATATGGAGTATAGGAGCGGAGATTTTTGTTCCAGCTGCAGCTTCCAGATTACTTTCTCAAAACCAACTAGATCAAATGGTAGAAAACAGACTAGAAGTAATTTCCTCTGGAGCTAATGTTCCATTTGCAGATAAAGAAATCTTTTTTGGACCCATATCAAAAAGTGCGGACGAGAGAGTGAGTGTGCTTCCTGATTTTATTGCAAATTGCGGAATGGCAAGAGTTTTCGCTTACCTAATGGGAGACAATATAGAAATGACAGACACAGCTATTTTCTCTGATACATCAAATAGAATTAAAGATGCATTGCAAAATTCTTATAATCTAAATAAATCCAAACAGAATATTTCCAAAACAGCTATGGAAATTGCTCTGAAACAACTCATATAATTATGTATAAAATCAAACTCTTTTTAGAAAACGAATATCTTGGCAATTCAGGAATGAATTACCTGATATTTATTGCCGCTATTATTTTAGGATTAATCTTTAAAGGGATTATTTCAAGGTATTTATCACATACACTTTATAAAGTTATTGGTAAAAAAGAAAAAAGAGTTGGAGTAGAAAAATTTGATGAACTATTAACAAAACCAATTGCATTTTTCATAATGCTTACCATTTTATATTTTGGAGCAAATCAACTTTCCTTTCCAGAAGATTGGGGATTATTTCCTGTTGAAGAAATGGGAACAAGAATGATTTTACAAAAAGGATATTCATTTTTATACATTTATTCTGTATTTTTAATTGTATTAAGAATTATAAAACTTTTCAGTTTATTATTACAAAAAAGAGCTGAGGAATCTGAAAATAAACTTGACGATCAATTAGTTCCTTTTGCTACTGAGATAACTAAATTTCTTGCTTATTTATTTTTGATATATACTTTACTCGGAAGTGTTTTTAATGTAAATGTCACTACCTTAGTAACTGGACTTGGAATTGGAGGTATCGCTCTTGCTATGGCTTCAAAAGAAAGTTTAGAGAACCTTCTTGGATCCTTTACTATTTTCTTGGACAAACCATTTACTATGGGAGATATCGTATCTGTAGGTGCTGTAACTGGTACTATTGAAAAAGTAGGATTCAGAAGCACAAGAATTAAAACATTTGACAGAAGTATTGTTACAGTTCCAAACAAAAAAATGATTGATGCAGAATTAGACAATCTAGGAATGAGACCCGTTAGAAGAGTTAAATTTAATATTGGGCTTACTTACGAAACATCTGCTGACCAAATTAAAAACATTGTTACAGATGTACAAAACATGGTTGACCAACACCCTAAAACTAATCAGGATGGAAAAGTAAGGTTTCAAGAGTTTGGTTCTAGTTCATTAGACATAATGGTTATGTATTTTGTTGACAGCCCAGATTGGAATGACCTAATAGATGTAAAAGAAGATATAAATTTTAAAATAATGGAGATTGTAAAAACTCATAAATCAGATTTCGCGTTTCCATCTACAACTGTATATTTACAGAAAAACTAAAAACTTAATAAAAAAACACAAATTTTATGATTATTACTCTTATGATTGTTGTATTCGTTTTAGGATATATGGCAATTGCATTAGAACACCCAATCAAGGTTGATAAAGCAGCGTCTGCTCTTATTATTGGTGGATTATCATGGGCGCTTTTTGCTTTCTCAGGAATAAGTCATCATGACCTAACTCATGAAATTCAACATCATATCGTAGATATTGCAGAAATATTATTCTTCTTACTTGGAGCAATGACTATTGTAGAATTAATTGACGCTCATGAAGGGTTTGCAATTATAACCGATAAAATTACTACTAATAAGAAAGTTGCTTTAATGTGGATTTTATGTACAATTACTTTCTTCTTTTCAGCTGCTTTGGATAATCTTACAACTGCAATTGTAATGTCTGCGCTACTAACAAAACTTATAAAAGATAAAGAAGATTTATGGATGTTTGCTGGTATGGTAATTCTATCTGCAAATGCAGGTGGGGCATGGTCACCTATCGGAGATATTACCACTATTATGCTTTGGATCGGTGGACAGGTAACAGCTTCCAATATTATTACTTCTGTTTTCATTCCATCCTTAGTATGTGCATTAGTTCCACTTATTTATCTTTCTTTCCGATTAAAAGGAAGTGTGACAAGACCTGAAGATAAAAATATACAAGAGCATACAATTAACCCAACTACACCTTTCGAAAGAAATCTAGTTTTCTATTTAGGTGTTATAGGATTATTATTTGTTCCAATCTTTAAAACTATCACTCATTTACCTCCATATGTTGGAATGTTGCTTTCTTTAGGTGTTTTATGGTTAGTTACAGAAATTATTCATAGAAGTAAAAACCATGAGAAGAAATCTCAACTTTCCGTTATTGGAGTATTGAAAAAAATAGACACAGCTACTATTTTCTTCTTTTTAGGAATTCTATTAGCTGTTGCAGCATTACAGTCTGCTGGTCAATTAGATATTGTAGCAACCTATTTAAGTAATACCTTTAATGGTGAGACAAGAGGAGGTATTTATATAATCAACATGATAATTGGATTACTTTCTTCTATAGTAGATAATGTACCATTAGTCGCAGGAGCTATGGGTATGTATCCGATTGCAGAAACTAGCTATTATGCTACTGACGGAATGTTCTGGGAATTTTTAGCATACTGTGCTGGTACAGGTGGATCTGTATTAATCATTGGATCTGCAGCAGGTGTTGCTGTTATGGGAATTTTAAAGATTGATTTTATTTGGTACATTAAAAATATTTCTTTACTTGCACTTATGGGATATTTAGCGGGTGCTGCAACTTACATCTTCATGCAATAAAACTTAAATTTATCGTTTATAAACTATGTTAGGAATATTATTACAAACTCAAATTACACCTGATAACACATCAGTTGAAGAAGTACAAGAAAAAACTCTTTCAATAATGGAACTTATTACTTCCGGAGGAATTGGAGGAAATATTATAATGTCCGTTTTAGGTATACTCTCAATTTTTGCTATCTACATATTATTCGAAAGAATAAATACTTTAAATAAAGCAAAAAAAGAAACTCCAAATTTTGTTTCTAGAATTGCAACTTTAGTTGCTGAGAAAAGAGAAAAAGATGCAATTGATATCTGTCAAAAAGAAAATACAATTGTGTCGAGAATGATGGAGAAAGGATTAAAAAGGATTGGTGAACCATTAACAGAGATTCATTCTGCAATGGAAAACCAAGCAAAATTAGAAGTAAATAAACTAGAAAGTAACTTAACCAATTTAGCTACTATATCAGGGGCGGCACCAATGATTGGATTTTTAGGAACTGTTATTGGTATGATTTTAGCATTTCATGATATGGCTTCTGCCGGTGGAAACATTGATGTAGAGATGCTTTCGAAAGGTATTTATACTGCAATGATTACTACAGTTGCTGGTTTGGTTGTAGGAATTATTTCTTTTATCTCTTATAATTTTTTATTGGCCAGAGTGGATAAAATCGTTTTTAATATGGAGGACTCTGCTTCTGAACTTTTAGACAGTCTACACTAATGAATTTAAGAGGAAGAAATAAAGTAAACCCTAATTTCAATATGTCATCTATGACAGATATTGTATTTCTTCTATTAATATTTTTCATGCTCACATCTACACTGGTAAGCCCAAATGCATTAAAGTTATTACTACCAAATAGTAAAGCTAAAACTCTTGAGAAACAAACTATTTCTATTTCTATTGATGAAGGAATTAATTTCTACATAAATGAGAACAAGATAGATGTTGCAAATTTAGAACAAGAGATTATAAAGAAAGTGGAAAACACTGAAGAACCAGCTATTATTCTTCATGCAGATAAAACAGTTGACATTGAACATGTAGTTAAAGTAATGGATATTGCTTACAGAAATAAATTTAAGATTGTTCTAGCTACAAAACCTTAAAAATGAATTCCTCAAAGAAAAATAAAGGAAAAGCTTGGATAGGTACTCTCCTATTTCATATTGCACTTTTAATTGTTTTTCTTTTTACTGGTTTATCTTACACTATCCCTCCTCCTCCTGAAGAAGGCATAAGCATCAATTTCGGAACAACTGATTTTGCTGAAGGTGAAAATGAAATACAAGAAGAACAAATTGAAGAGGTTAAAGAAAAAAGTACCTCAGAAGACAATCCTGCAACAGAAGACATAACAACTCAAGAAACAATTGAAACTGTAGAAACAAAGAAAGAAGAAAAGGAATCTAAGGAAAGCACAACTAAAATCACAAAAAAGGAAGAGGAAGAAGAGATAGAAAAAACTGAAGAAAAAGTTGTTAATAAAAGAGCAATCTATAATCCTAATAAAAACAAAGGAAGTGAAGGAAACACTTCTGGAGAAGGTAATATGGGAGAAGAAGATGGTGATCCTAACTCAGAACATTATAAAGGAGGAGGATTCGGAGATGGATTGTCTACTATTGGTTCGTACAGGTCAAAACCTAAAGACTTTGATCATCCTTTAGAAATGGGAACTGGTTATATAACTGTAAATGTTATTGTTAATTCAGACGGGAAAATTATTGATATTGATGATAGTAGTTTTTATTCAACACTTGGATATATTGGTAAAACTAAAAGAGAAAATCTGTATAAATCAATAAAGAAAGATTTGAAATACGGACCTGAAACAGGAACAGACAAATCAAACAAAATAGCAGAACTGAAGATTAACTTCACAAATTAGATGACCTACAAAGAAACAATTGAATATTTGTTTCAAAAACTTCCTATGTATCAAAGAAGCGGGAAAATAGCTTATAAAGCAGACATAGGAAATATTGTTGAAGCTAGTAAAATACTCAAAAACCCACATCTTAATCTCAAATCTATTCATGTTGCAGGGACAAATGGAAAAGGTTCGACATCTCATATGTTATCTTCTATCTTACAGGAAGCGGGGTACAAGGTAGGATTATATACTTCTCCTCATTTAAAAGATTTTCGTGAGAGAATAAAAATTAATGGAAAAATGATTTCTGAAAATTCAGTTATCAACTTTTTAAATGAATATAAAACAACATTCGAAAAGATAAATATGTCCTTTTTCGAGATGACAGTTGCTATGTCCTTCTATTATTTTCATGAAGAAAAAGTAGATATTGCAATTATTGAATGCGGACTTGGAGGAAGATTAGATAGTACGAACATCATAAATCCTGAATTATCTGTAATTACTAATATAGGATTGGACCACACCTCACTTTTAGGAAATACATTAGAAAAAATAGCTACTGAGAAGGCGGGAATCATCAAAAAGAATACTCCGGTTATTATAGGAAGAGAACAAGAAGAAGTTCAATCAATTTTTGAAAAAAAATCAGTGAATGAAGACAGTCAATTAATTTTTGCTGAAAATTTTTCATACGCATCTGACTTAAAAGGAAATTATCAGAAAGAGAACATAAATACAGCTGTAACAACAATAAATCATCTGAAGGGTTTTAATATATCTGAAGAAAATATAATAACTGGATTAAATAAAGTAGTAGAAAACACTCAACTATTAGGAAGATGGCAAATACTTTCAGAATTGCCTCTTACTATTTGTGACACTGCACATAATGTAGATGGAATTACTGAAGTTGTAAAACAAATTAACAATATTGATTACGGAAAATTACACATTGTTATCGGAATGGTAAATGATAAAAATATAAATAATGTACTTTCACTATTACCCAAAAACGCAAAATATTATTTTTGCAAAGCAAAAATACCAAGAGCACTTGATGAGGAAAAATTGCAAATATTGGGTGAGAGAGCAGGAATAAGTGGAATGACATTTCCTAGTGTAGAAACCGCATTCAAACAAGCAAGGGAAAACGCAAAAGATAATGATTTAATCTATGTAGGAGGAAGTACATTTGTAGTAGCAGAAATAATTTAAAATTTCTTTTTAAAATCTATCATTTATTACAAATTAAACTATATTTGCATTCCTAAATTTCGGGCGATTAACTCAGTTGGTTCAGAGTGCCTCCCTTACAAGGAGGAAGTCGGGGGTTCGAGTCCCTCATCGCCCACCAAAGCGGAATACTGAGAAGTAGTCCGTTTTTTTTATTTCTTACATACACTCTTAGCGGCAGCATTCTATAATTCATTCAAATATTTAATATCAATTATACGATTGAATCTTTTTTGATACTGTTTAGCAGGAAATAATCTCAACAATACATGTAGTAACTTTTTTCGCAAAATACCAGTTGTCAGTGACATTTTTCCAATTCTCCAAGATTGTTTTACAATGTATTTAACTTTCTTTATCCTGATGTTTTGATAATCAAAAAAAGCATCATCCGTATTGTTTTTTAAGCAAAGCCCTAAAGTATAAGCATCCTCAATTGCTTGACAAGCTCCCTGCCCAAGGTTTGGAGTAGTGGCATGTATAGAGTCACCAATAAAAACGATGTTGTTTTTAAACCAACTTTTATAATAGGGTTTAATGTCCGCCAACTCATTTTGCAGGATATCGCATTCGGTTGTTCTGTTCAATATATCCAACACGATTGGGTTAAAATTCTTGTATATTTTTAATAAATATGATTTTAGAGAAATTGATGAATGTTTGTTTAAATTTTTTTTCTCTTGAACAGCCAGCCAAAATATTTCAGTGTCATTCAATGGTAAGAATAAGAACCGTAATGTGCCTTCAAAAAGTTCGTAATAGGTATGCTTTAAATCAGCGTTGATATCAAATTTTGTAATTCCTCTCCAAATAACTTGGTGCGCATGTCTTATTCCAATTTCAGGAAAAACAGATTTTCTAATTGTTGAATTAATCCCGTCAGAAGCAATCAAGGTATCAAATTCTTCAATTGTCTCGTCCTTAAATTTAACCTTTATTATTTTTTTATTTTCAATACTTTCTACTTCTTTGCTTAATTCATAAGAGTTTTTATCCAGTTCATTTGAAATAGCATCTATTATTAAAGCCCGATGAATACAATAAACCTCTTTAGGGAAAGGAATAGTTTTGAGAATTTCTAGTTTTTCGGTTGCGAGTATTGTTCTTTTAAGCAAGTGCCCTCTTCTCCTTAACTCATTGCCTATATTAAGTTTGTCAAATATTTCTAAGGCATTTGATGCGATTCCAATTCCAGCTCCAATCTCTTTGAATTTGTTAGATTTTTCAAAGAGTTTAAATTTTTGATTGTTTCTTTTTAAGGTTAAGGCCATTGTTAGTCCACCAATACCTCCTCCGATAATTGCAATCTTATCTCGCGTTTTTCTCATGAAGCAAACTTACTCAATAATTTCCTAAAAAAGTTCGGAATAAGGACCGAGAGGCCCACCAAAAAGAAACCCGCTCATTTGAGTGAGTTTTTATTTATTCAATAATTATTTTTTTCTCAACCGTTCCATCATCATAAATGTAAAAGAGAGGTTGAGTTTCAATTACGTTATCAGGTGCCACATCTCTTCCTAATACATCAATAGTATGGATAAGACGCTTGTTATGATTATTTATTTGAATCATATTAGTTGGCATTAAACTAATTGGCTGTTGTTGAGTTACGCAATGCACCATCCCTCCCTCATAAAACATATTACTACAATCAATACCAACAATAGTTTTACTTGGATATAAAGTTTGAATAATACTTAATGCGGAAGAATCATGTGGGTCATTATAAACAGGAACTAAAACAGCATCATTTGCTACATAATAATTCACGTAACTACCTTTAAAGTTAACATTACCTCCCCAAGAAGTAGTAACATTATTTTGAGTTAATGGCAATGTTATAAAAGAATAAGGACTACCATTTACATCTGTAGCAGAGTTTAATGTCGAAATATCCTGAGTAGATAGCCCCCAATAAATTAAATCAGAATTACTCATAGTAACTATAGTATTCATGTTGACAAATTTTACAAAACCATCAATATGCATATCTGTAATATCTAATGCCCCTCCAAATTCGCCATCCATCCAAATGAAATTAGTAATACCTAAATAAGAAGTTAAATAATTCTCAATCTGCATTTCTGTTAGATTTGGATTTCTATCTGCTCCTGTTATTGAGCTTCTAGTCATTATCGCACTACCATTTCCATCAACCTCAACAGATCCACCCTCTAAAACAAAGCCATCAAGATCTACATACGGAAGGTTTAAATCATTAGCGATTAAAGTTGGAATTTGGTTGTCTAATGCGTAAGGAGCATCTCCTCCCCAACCATTAAATCCAAAATCAAGAATAATTAAATTATCATTATTGTCGTAAACAAAAATAGGCCCATTATCTCTTGCCCAGTAATCATCATTTGGATGAATGTAAAAGTCAACATTTGTCAATGGTACTGATGCAGCACTTAAGACTTGTTGAACATGAATTTGTTCATTTGTATCGTAAACTATAATGTGTACATTTTCTCCTGTTTCCAGTGCTGCAACCATTTCAATAAAAGCAGGCTCATTATCTTCTTGATGCCAAGGAGGATAAGTAAAGTTATGTGGCCATTGCAACCATGTTCCTTCATGCTGATCTTCCTCAGAAGGCATAGTATATTGAATTTGCGCAAAATTCAGAAGAGGTAAAAAAATCAATATAAACAATAGTTTTTTCATAAATCAAACTTACTAAAAAAATTCGAAACTGGGACCAAGAGGTCCACCAAAAGAAACAAGCCCACTCAATTTGAGTGGGTTTTTATTTACTCAAGAATTATTCTCTTTTCTACTGTTCCATCATCAAAGAGATATAATAAGAGTTTATTTTCTCTTCCATTAGTTTCCCTACCCAAAACATCAGTTATCTTAATCAAAGTTCTTTCTTTAGTATTGTTGTTATTTATTGCTGATATATGGTTATATGTAAAGTTGAGATTAACAATACTATCACATCCAGCAGAATTAATTAGTACAATGGAATAATCTCCTGAAACTGATAATTGTATCCCGTTCCAAATAACACTAACAGAAGCTACTAATGTATCAAAGGTGTAGGAATTGTTACTAACCAATAAACTTGTGTAAATAATACTATCACAGCTAGTGAAAGCACTTAAAGTATCTATGTAATTACCAGAAGATGTATATACATTAGATCCCACAACCAAACTATCACCATTACAAATTGAAAAAGATTGAGATGATGATGTTATAGGTATAGTAGAAAGTTCTGTTACAATAATATCCGGATACCCTAATGAATCAATTGTGTTTGAAATATGAAAACCATCAACGTTAACATAAGAGGTATCAAATAGCAAACTATCTCCATCACAAATAGATTCTTCATTATAATCAAACTCTAAAATAAATAAACCAGATTGCACATCTGAAGCTAATATTATACCTGAAGGTAGTTGAGGGTCAACACCCCAATTACCTTTAAATCCACTACAATATATAGAAGAGTAAGTATCATAATATCCTGCTTTTATAGGATTATTAGGGTTTGAGATATCAAATACTTGCAACCCATCACAATAGTAAGAGACATAAACAAAATTGTCTCGAATTATTAAATTATGAGGTACTGCAGGACTAGGAAGAACTCCAGAGTTAAAAAGAGCTATTACTTGCAAGTTATTTAAATCTGAAACATCAATTACTTTTAAAGATAATCCGCCATTTTCATCAGCCATTATATAGATATTATCTTTCTTCCATCCCGAGTGATTGGTTCCTTGATCTGGGTATGATGTTAAACTCCCTAAATATTGAGGGGAATTAGTTGTCATCTCATAAATCTGTAAACCGTTAGAAAAACAATTAAAATATCCTGTATCATTCTCCACATATAAGTCATGATAGAAAAATCCCATATGAAACAAGAAGCTAGGATTGATAGGATCTGAGATGTCAAATACCTTTCCTGAAGTTGTGTATAATTTTTTATTAAGTGTGTCTATAAAGATATTATGTGTTGTTGAAATTAAAGAATCTGTATCATATATTATAGTAACTGAATTTGGAAGATTAGATAAATCTATAATTTGAAGAGTAGATGAGCCTTGATCACAAACAGCATAAAGGTAATTATCCATATGAAAATAATCTCTATGCGTTACTAAACTTCCTTGAAAAGCTCCAGGAACAAAAGCTGCTTCATAAGACTGAGAGGGATTTGTAACATCAATAATATGAGCCCCCATAGTTGATCCAATCACTGCATACTCTCCTCCGTTTATTGCTACTCCATAAACATCAGTATAACTCCCCCCTAAAGAATTGATAGGTAAAGTAGAATCAGACCAATTAAATAATAAATTTATATTATCACTAATGATTTGACACGAGGAATCATCAACTGTAGCAATTGGATTATAATTTACTGCTGATGGAAGTGTACAACCTAACACAGGGCAAGATGTAGAATTTATACTAAACATGTTACTTCCAAAAGAAAAGCTACCTTGAAGATTACCAGAAGAAACAATATTCCCTAATGAATCAGATAATTGATAACTACCTCCTTGCCATCCATCACCATAAGTATCAAACATATTGAAATTATAACAGCCATTTATTAAGCAAATAGTATCATAATAGGTTGTTGAATCTGCATAAGTTTGTGAAGTAGAGTCAATCAAATTACCTAAAGAATCTGTAATAGACCACGAAACTTCTGAAGCCCAATCACCAGTATTTAATTGCAAGACAATTTCATTATCCTGACAGCTCTGAGAGCTAGATGAAAATAAAGTCAGAAAATATATTCCCGAAAACAATAGTTTTTTCATAAGACAAACTTACTTAATAATTCTCTAAAAAAGTTCGAAATTAGGACCGAGAGGTCCACCAAAGTGGAATACATCTCATTTATGAGTTAAGATTCCTCTTTTTTATTCTCATAAATACCTTTTGAGATAATTATACTAATGACAACTCTCTTGTGTGATCTCAGGTTTTAGCACATCATAACTAGGACTAACATATGGTATTCCTAAACCTAAACCTCTTAGAATAAAAATCAATCCTAGTAAAGTAATAAATATAGGAATAAACTTAGTTATCTTCTGTTTTAAATTTTTACTTATCATTTTAGAAGAGTACATTAAAAGAATCAATGATGGTGAGGTTCCTATTCCAAACATTAACATTGCAAAAACTGAATCTAATACAGAATTGGAAAGCAAAGCTCCTACAAGGGCAATATAAACTAGTCCGCAAGGTAAAAATCCATTGACAAAACCTATTCCTAAAAGTCTGTATTTTGACTGAGACTTAAAAAGGTAGGTAAACTTGTTTTTCACCCATGTATAGAAAAATTGCATAGGTTTAAAAATCATCCATTTCACTCCTACTAAATTAGGAACAAAAACTGAGATAATTAATAGTACTCCTGCAAAAACAGATACTCCTTGCTGAATTCCATTTATGATTAAGCCTTTACCAAAGATACCAAAAATAAGCCCCATGAATGAATAAGAAAGTATTCTGCCAAGGTTGTATTGCAGAGCTGATAATGACTGATTAGAATTATTACAAGGTAATGAAAGAACAATAGGGCCACACATTCCAACACAATGAAAACTACCGAATAAACCCAATAAAAAGGAGGATATCATAATACGATTACTTTTTTAATAATATAAAGTAAATTAGCTTTTTCAAATACAATTTCTACTTCCCATTTTCCTTTTTTAACTCCATCTAAGTTAATTTTTTGTGTATTATTTTCCAAGTCTAATTCAACTTGAAAATCAGCTGATTTATCAAAGGGACAATAAAAATAAAGTATCCCCTTCTGAGTATTTTCATTTGAAATTAAATCTAAGTTACCATCTATATCTGAACTTAAATCAAAATCAAGATTTTCAGACCTATTTATAGCATCAATTCTTTGTTGATAAGCAATTTCTTGTTCATAATAGTTTGGCGCTACTAACTGAAAATCAGTATTTATACTTTTATAAATTAATGCCCCCATTAGTAAAAAGAAAAAACCAAATGTGATTATTATTTTATGTCCCCAATTTAATTTCATAACTAGTGTTTTTTATTTGGAACTAAAAAAGTAGTTTCAATTTCTTCAATTAAAATATCACTTTTATACACCCCAATTATTAACTTTTCATTTGGTAATTTTAACTGATCAGTGTGCAAATATATAAACATTGTTCCTTTATAAATATCCTGTTGTTTAACTACTATATTGTCCGCTCCTATGAACTGAATTTTCCCATTATGAGAAAGTACTTTAAATTTAACATCAGCTTTAAACATTGTTTTATTCACCAAGTTAAAAGTATATAAATTACTTATTGTTTCTTCATGCACTTGATAAATTTGACCTTTAGCTCTTAATACAGTTGTAGCTATTGGCGACCTACTCATCATAAAAAATACTAACAGGAAAACTAATAAAAGTAAAACTATTGAATATGCTTTTACTCTATTATTAAAAACTTTAGTATCTCCCTTTTCAATATTTTCTTCAGATGTATATCTAATTAAACCTTCAGGAAAGTTTATTTTATTCATTACATTATCACATACATCTATACAAGCAGTACAATTTACACATTCTAATTGTGTCCCATTTCTTATATCAATTCCTGTAGGACATACCTCAACACATAGGTTGCAGTCCACACAATCACCAAGAGTTCTTTCCTTTTCTTTTTTATTTAATCTACCTCTTTTTTCACCTCTTAAATAATCATAGGCAACTACAATTGTATTTTTATCTATCATAACTCCTTGCAATCTACCATAAGGGCATGCAATGATACACACCTGTTCTCTAAACCATGCAAACACCCAATAGAAAACTCCTGAGAAAACAAATATAGAGACTAAACCATTAACATGATTTTTAGGATGATCAGTAATAATCTCCAATAAAGCATCACTACCTATAATATAGGCCAAAAACACATTGGCTATTAGAAAAGATATTAGATAGAAAAGAATAAATTTCAATCCTTTCTTTCTTATTTTTTCAGTATTCCACTGTTGTTTGTTTAGTTTTTTTTGTTTCCTTGCATCTCCTTCAATCCAGTATTCTATCCTTCTAAAAACCATTTCCATAAAAATAGTTTGAGGACATACCCAACCACACCAAATCCTGCCAAAGATAACAGTAAAAAGTACAATAAAAACTATAGCTGTTATTATAGCCAATACAAATAGACTAAAATCTTGTGGCCAGAATACAACTCCAAAAAGAATAAATTTTCTTGCTAATAAGTTAAATAAGAAAAAAGGTTGTCCTCCCACTTTAATAAAAGGACCAATAAGTAGAGTAGCAAGTAAAATACCGTTTACTATTCTTCTCTTATTGTAGAATTTACCTTTTGGCTTTTTAGGATATAACCAATTCCTCCCCCCTTCATCATTTACGGTTGAAATACTATCCCTGAAAGATTTTTCGTCCTCCATAAATTTTAATTAAATTATTCCTCTTCAATATAAGGTTCTCC
Source organism: uncultured Bacteroidota bacterium (assembly GCA_902514225.1). Next base: position 3,400 of record CABXPN010000010.1, on the reverse strand, counting down.
TTGAGGATCTTTTCCATCTACTTGTGGTAAGGTAAGTAAAAAAGAAGCTACTTCATTTACTTGTGTTGGGTTCAGAACTGTTTTCCATGCAATCATTCCTTTATCCAAAACTCCATCATTAATTACTTTTACAACTGCATCAAAATCACCACCATGAATCCAATAATCATCCGTTAAGTTAGGCCCTACTGAACCTCCTCCATCTACAAGGTGACAAGCAATGCAATTATTAGCATATACCTGTGCTCCATTAGATATAGATTGCTCGTCAACTAACTGAACTATCTCAACTGGTTTTACATTTAATTTAATTTCATCATTTGCCTGCTGAAGTTCAATAATATATTCTTGTGCTTGTAATGGACTGTTATTAATAATATGATAATCATATAAGTAAAACAATGCAAAAATAACGCAACCATAAAAACCATATAGCCACCACGAAGGAAGGTTATTATCTAACTCTTTTATCCCATCATAATCATGATCAAGTAATACATCTTCACTTTCAATATCTTGAATAATTGATTGCTTTGTTTCACAACATATTTCTTTTTCATCTTGAAAATTAAAATAAGATGATAATAGATGATGAAGAATGGTTAAAGGAAACAAAAGCCATGCAACCAAAGCATATAAATCATCAACTACTAAATAAGTTAACCCTCCTAATAAAATAGTAACAACTACAATTACTAATAATAATTGAGATTTTTCGAAAGTAGGAGGGTTCTCTGAATTCTCTTGTTTTAATAACTCCTTAGCAGCAATTAGACTAGTATAAAGAGTTTGTAAAATAAACAATGAAATTATTGCCCAAAAACTTATCACCCCCCACCCCATATCAATTATTAAATAAAAGGTAAACGACAATAAAAAAATTGTTGACAGTAAGGCAAATAAGATCCTTTGAATTAAGTTGTTTGGTTTTATACTTTTATTTCGATTCGGAGCGTATTCAGATGAGGTATTACTGTTTTTTTGATATCTATAGTTACCAAAAATCACTAGTACTATGATGATAATTATAGTTATAAAAGCAAAATATATCATGGAATCCATCTGATTAGATGGATCTATTTCTTTAGCAAAAAGCCCAAGAGATAATAACATTAACATTCCAGTTAAACGATTTCTTAATTTCATAATATTTTATTTTTCTAAAGGTAAATTACACACTTCATTAATATGTTTCTTATCCATTTTTATTACCCAATAAATAATTCCAATAAAAAAGAAAAAGAAAATCGTTAAAGAGATAATTGGGTATATTTCAATTCCAATTATTGTTTCCATATGGTGTTTTATAAATTTCAACATGTTATTTTGTTTTAATATCAGTTCCTAATCTTTGTAAATAGGCAATCAATGCTATTATTTCCTTGTTCTTATCAATTGTTACTATTGGGTTTTGCAATTGTTCATTCAACTCAATAGCAATTTTTTCCGCTTGAATATTTAAGTCTTCAACAGCATTCTTATATTCCAAATCAGTGTACGGGACTCCAAGAGTGATCATTGCTTTAATTTTACTCTTAGTGTACTTTGTACTTAAGTTATCTGTAAACATCCATTTATAAGCTGGCATAATTGATCCTGGTGAAGTCATAGTCGGGTCGTACATATGATTATAGTGCCAAGAAGAACTGTACTTCTCTCCTATCCTATGCAAATCAGGTCCTGTTCTTTTTGACCCCCAAAGGTGAGGATGGTCATAAACAAACTCCCCAGCTTTAGAATATTCTCCATATCTTTCTGTTTCTGATCGGAAAGGACGAATCATTTGTGAATGACAATTATTACATCCTTCACGAATGTACAAATCTCTACCTTCTAATTCTAAAGGAGTATAAGGCTTCACAGATGAAATAGTTGAAATATTAGATTCAATAATCAAGGTAGGAACCAACTCTATAGCAGACCCTAAAAGAATAAGTGCTAATGAAGCAATCATCAGTTGAATTGGTTTTCTTTCGACCCATCTGTGCCAATGTTCTCCTTTGTGTTTTTTATACTCCACTAAAGCAGCAGCTTGAGCAGGCTCATTTTCAGTAAGATTACCTATTCTTACTGTTTTCCAAAGGTTAATGGACATTATAATCATTCCAATAAGGTACATAAGTCCACCAACTGACCTGATAATATACATTGGAATAATTTGCGTTACTGTTTCAAGAAAGTTAGGATAAACCAAATAACCATCAGCAGTAAATTCTTTCCACATCAAACTTTGTGTAAACCCTGCAAAATACATTGGCAATACCCAAAAAATAATTCCTAATGTAGCTGTCCAAAAATGAGTGCTTGCTAATTTTTGAGAATATAGTTTTGTGTTATACATTCTTGGAATTAGCCAATACATCATTCCAAAAATCATAAAACCATTCCATCCTAATGTACCAACATGTACATGAGCAGGAATCCAATCGGTATAATGAGCTATTGCATTAACATTTTTAAGTGCAAGCATTGGTCCTTCAAAAGTAGACATTCCATAAGCAGTAATTGCAACAACAAAAAACTTCAAAATAACATCTTCTCTTACCCTATCCCAAGCACCTCTTAAAGTTAATAATCCATTAATCATCCCACCCCATGAAGGAGCGATTAACATAATAGAGAAAACGACACCCAAACTCTGTGCCCAATCAGGCAAAGCAGTATAAAGTAAATGATGTGGACCTGCCCATATATAGATAAAAATTAAAGCCCAAAAATGAACAATGGATAAACGATAAGAATAAACTGGACGATTAGCAGCCTTAGGAACAAAATAGTACATTAAACCAAGTACTGGTGTAGTAAGAAAAAAAGCAACCGCATTATGCCCGTACCACCATTGTACCAAAGCATCTTGAACTCCGGCAAATAATGAATATGATTTTAGAAAGTGTACAGGTAACTCTAAATTATTTACAATATGTAAAACTGCAACGGTTACAAAAGTTGCAATGTAAAACCAAATAGCAACATATAAATGGCGTTCCCTTCTTCTTAGAATAGTACCAAACATATTCCAACCAAATATAACCCAAACTAAAGTAATAGCTATATCTATAGGCCATTCCAATTCAGCATATTCTTTTGATGAAGTAATTCCAAAAGGAAGCGTAAGTACTGCTGAAACAATAATTAGTTGCCATCCCCAAAAATGTATATTACTTAACTTATCTGAAAACATTCTTGCTTTAAGCAATCGCTGAAGTGAATAATAAACTCCTGCAAAAATTGCGTTCCCTACAAAAGCAAAAATAACAGCATTAGTATGTAAAGGTCTTAATCTACCAAAAGTTAACCAAGAGGTGTCAAAATTCAATACTGGCATATATAACTGCATGGCAATTATTACCCCAACAAGCATACCTATCGTACCCCAAAACACTGATGCAAAAGCAAAATT
>CABXPN010000009.1 GCA_902514225.1 uncultured Bacteroidota bacterium | reverse complement strand
GTATTTTCATTAATACGGATGAGATGATTGTAGACCAAAATAATGCCTTCCAACCTATAAAACTAATTGGTGATTTCTCTTCACCATCAATATAAATAGAATCTGTAAAATAAGTGTAGAAAGAATCAATACCCAATAACATCGATACTAACAATCCAATAGTATTAAGTACCCAAATGGATCCACAAATAATAATAATAAATCCTAAAAACTGCTTAAACCCTAAATATTTCTCCTTTTCTGTCAAAATATTTTTTGTATGCTTTCAAATTTATTAGGGTTATTTTTGAAATAATTGATAATAAATTCATCTGTACAATCATTATAAAAATAAACACTATAGTCTTCATTTACCCCCAGTATAAAAGATCTTGGTATTCCGCTTTTTGGAGTCTCTATTGTAAATTGAGAGTTATTTTCTGTTGAGTAATAATTGGTAAATGTGCTTTCTCCGTCTTTATATGCCTGATAAAATTTAAAATCAAGTATTTCATGATCTAGATCTTCACCTGTTGATGTTGTTGGTACCATCACTATACTAATTTCTGTAGTGTTGTCAAATATTATTAAAAGTATTGGTGTATCAGAAATATCCATGTAGTCTTCAAAACCTGCCTCATTAGATATTTGAGTTCCACCAAGATGGTTTACTTTTTGCATACCACAAATAATATATCCTTCTTGTTTTTTTTTATTAGTAGATGCAGTAGTAGCTTCGGTAGTGATTTCTTCAGTAGCAGTTTCTTCAGTATCTTCAGTGCCACAAGAAGTAAATATAAAACTAGATACAAATAAAGTAGCCCCAAAGATTGATATTAATTTTTTCATAAAGCAAACTTACATAAAATTTATGGAACAGTATGAAGAGAAAAAAGTCGGGGTAGCAGGATTCGAACCTGCGACCTCCTGCTCCCAAAGCAGGCGCGATAACCGGGCTACGCTATACCCCGAAAAATTTGGAGTGCAAAAGAATAAAAAACTTTTACAACTACAAACAAAAGGTTGAACTTTTTATTTTGCGGAGAGGAAGGGATTCGAACCCCCGGTACCCGTAAAGGTACAACTCCTTAGCAGGGAGCCCCGATCGACCACTCTGGCACCTCTCCAATTTCTAAAATTTGTTAAGAACTATTTTTTAGGTTTGCAAATGTATTACAATCTAACTTACTCACAAATATTTTTTCCGATTTATTTTTTTTCTATTTTTATTCTACTAAACTAATCTCAAATATTATATTTGCCTATCAAAGAAAATTAGAAATGATAAAGAAAATATTCATCCTAACATTAGGACTTTTAACTCTACAATCTTGCGTAAGAGAAAGAGGAGATTCAAATATTGTTATTCAGCATATTAGTGCATGGCCAGACGGACTACATCCTTTCAACTCCAATTCAGCAATGAGGACTTTTGTTTTTCAGTACACACAAAAGACTCTTATAAAATTAGATCTTGAAACTTTAGAGTACATTCCAAATCTGGCAGAAAATATGGCTGAAATATCTGAAGATGGACTAAGATATACTTACACAATTAAAGAAGGAATAAAATGGGATGACGGAAACCCTTTAACAGCAAAAGATGTTGAGTTTTCAGTAAAAACCATGTTGTGCCCTCTTACTAACAATACACAAATAAGGTCAAATTATAGTACAGTAATTAAATCTATTGAACTAGATGAAAATAATCCACTAAAATTTACAATGCACGCACAAAACCTTCATGTTGACAATAAATATATATTTTCCGAATTATATCTTCAGCAACAAGAATTTTGGGACCCTAGTGGAATTCTGAATGAAGTCAGTTTCGAAAATTTACTTGATGAGAAATTTGATGAAAAGCATGTAACTGATGAACTTTCTGAATATTTTACAAATTATAATAGTGATGATAATTCTTATATTCCTGAAAAACTTGTAGGACTTGGAGCTTACCAAGTAGATATTATGGAAACAGATGAGTACATCATTTTAAATAAGAAAGAGAATTGGTGGGGAGAAGGAGGAAAATCTATATATAGCAAAAACTATCCTGATAAAATTATTTTCAAAATTATTAAAGAAGATGCAGCAGTTTACTTATCATTAAAGAGTAATAAGATTGACGCATCAAACAGGATAGGAACAAAATCCTTTATCAAATTAAGAGAAAGAGAAGACTTTAACAAAAACTATGAATCAGATTTTGTTGATAGATACTCTTATAGTTATTTAGGGTTTAATTGTAAAGCAGATGGAATAGAATATAAAAAATTCTTTACCGATAAAAAAGTAAGAAGAGCAATAGCTTACACAGTTCCTATTGATGAAATTATTGATGTAATGTTAAACGGAAAAGCAACAAGACAAGCAGCTCAGATATCTCCTTTAAAGAAAACTTATAATGATACTCTGGAGTTAATTCCACTAGATATTGAAAAAGCTAAAACAATGTTAGATGAAGCTGGGTGGGTTGATACAGATGGAGATAACATCAGAGACAAAATGGTAGATGGAGAAAAACTACAACTGTCGTTTAAATTAAGCTACATGAGTTCTCCTATCACTAAAGAGATTGTACTTATGATAAAAGAAAGTATGTATAAAGCTGGTGTAGATGCTGTTCCTACTCCAATGGATTTTACTTTATTTTACAATAATGCGCAAGAACATAAATTTGATGCAATGCTAGGTGGATGGGGAGGTTCTGCTTCTTACTCAAACCCTATGCAATTATGGCATACAACTTCTTGGGTTACAAAAGGATCTAACTTTTGTGGTTTCGGAGATGCAGAGTCAGATGCATACATTGAAGAAGCAAACACCTCTTTAGATTACGAGAAACACAAAGCAGCACTTTGGAAATTACAAGCTAAAATTTATAACGAACAACCATATGTTTTTATGTATGCATCTAAAAATAAGATTGCTATTCATAAAAGATTTGATAACAGAAATATGTACACTGAACGACCTGGTTTAATTCTAAACAACCTGAAAATTAATAGTAGAATCCTAGCGCCAACAACAGGAGAAAAATAAAATTATGTTAAAATACACCCTAAAAAGACTTTTAGTCTTTATACCAATGATTATTGCAATTTCATTAATTGCATTTGTTATAAGTATAAATGCCCCTGGAGACCCTGTAGAAACACTTTCGAAAGCAGCAGGAAATGAAGGAGGAGCAGAGAAACAATCTGGTACTGCAAAAAAAGATAAACAAAAACTAAGAAAAAAACTAGGTCTAGATCTACCTCTCTTCTATTTTAGTGTTACAGATATAGCTTCTTGCGATACTCTTTATAAAGTTCAGGACAGAGATCAAAGAGAAAACCTAGAAACTTTAATACATCAGTTCGGAAACTGGCCAGCAGTAGACAACTACTACAAATCTTTACTTGATTTACAAAAAACACAGCAAAGTATTGATATTAAATTAATGTGTGAAAAAGATACAACATTAGACAAAAACAAGGTTAATGAGGATTTAAATCAGATTGGATTTAACATTGTAAGTCTTTTAGAAGAGAATAAAAAAGTCTTGGTTGATGCAAAGTATGAGAATCTAGATAAATTAATTTCTGGAGACACTTATTTCCCATCACTAGTTATACCTTACAACTTTGTTCTTTCAGAAAAAGAAAACTTAACAAAAGAATCTACAATTTGGAAAACATATATTCCATCGATTAATTGGTACGGTATAAATTCTCAATATCATTGGTGGTTATTTGGTGATTTATTCCACTCTAAAAAGGCGGAAAGAAAAGGAATTATAAGAGGAGATTTTGGAGTTTCTTACAAAGACTCTCAACCTATTAAAGATAAGATTTGGAATAAAGTTGGTATTTCATTCACACTTTCTCTTTTATCTATTTTAATTGCATACTTAATTAGTATACCCGTTGGTATTTACTCTGCCTACAAAAAAGATTCAAAAGCAGATAAAGGAATGGCATTAGTATTATTTATTCTTTACTCGCTTCCATCATTTTTTGTGGGTACTGTTCTACTTTTATTTTTCGCTAATCCAGATATACTTCTTTGGTTTCCAGAAGCAGGAATTAAAGATCCAATTACATTTAATCCGGAATGGGGAATCTTTAATTGGGAAAGAATTCAGCACCAAATGCCCTACTTAGTTTTACCATTGTTTACTTACACATACAGTTCGTTTGCGTTTTTAAGTAGAATTATGAGAGTTGGTATGATTGATGTGGTTTCACAAGATTACATTCGAACTGCAAGAGCTAAAGGACTCTCAGAAAAAAAAGTAATCTTAAAACATGCTCTTAGAAACTCATTATTACCTATTATAACTGTTTTTGCAGCAATTTTTCCAATGTGTGTTGGAGGTTCTATTATTATAGAAGTAATATTCTCAATACCAGGAATGGGGACAGAGATGTATAATGCAATTTTAAATTATGATTACCCAATGATTATTGCGTTCTTCACATTAATTGGTTTCCTAACCATGATTGGTTATTTGGTTGCTGATTTGCTATACGCTGTAGCGGACCCAAGAATTTCTTACAAATAAAAATATGATAAATAAAGAAAATAAAACTGATATTATTAAAGCATCCTTTTTTGCTTTTGTTCACTCCCTGTTTTTTAGTGTGGTATATTTAGATGAAAAATCTATTATATTCATTTTAATGTACTCTATTTTAGCTATTGGGATTTCAGCTCTTATTGCTACAGATATAAAAAGTAAAGATGAAGATTATTTCACATCTTCTCTTATAAAAAAAATAATTCTAGGAGCTATTTTAGGATGGATTTTATGGCCAGGATTTGGAGAATTAGTTGGTCCAATTGTAGGATTCTATCTAGCATCAAAGAAGAAAGTAGAGAAAGGTAACTTCTCTTTTCAGAAATACGCATGGAATCAATTCAGAAAGAATAAAATTGCATTAGTTAGCTTATACATGTTAGGTGGATTAATTCTTATAGCAAGGTTTGCTCCATTAATTGCAAATAACCAACCTCTTTATGCTGTATATAAAGGAGTTACTATGTATCCTGCTTTTGAGGATAAAAACACAACAATTGAAATAACTAATCCAGAAACAGGAGAAATTGAAATACTTCAATACGACATTACAGATTGGAGAAAATTAGATTTAGAGAGTGTTATTTTTACTCCTATTCCATATTCTGCTGACTTCTTTGATAAGGAAAATAATGATTATGTATCCCCTAATGGTAAACAAGAATTTACAAATCATAAAGGAGAACTAATAGATTCTCCAAAAAGGTTTCGACATCATTTAGGAACTGATGGAAAAGGAGCTGATTTACTTTCTGGTTTAATTCATGGTACTCGAATTGCTTTAAAAGTTGGGTTGATTTCTATGGGTATTGCTTCATTTATTGGAATAATACTTGGTGCTTTTGCAGGGTTTTTTGGAGATAGAGATTTAAAAATGAGAAGAATAAAATACTACATGACTCTTACTGGTTTGTTTTTTGGATTATTTTATGGTTTTGGTCAGAGAAAATATGCAATTTCAGATGGATTTTCTCAAAGTAATTCAGATGGAGTAATACAACTTTCGGTATCTATACTTATTATTTTCGCTTCAACTTATTTATTCAGATTAGCTAGTAGGATTGTTACAAATAAGTGGTTATCTACAGAAGTTTCTGTTCCTATTGATTCTATAATATCTAGAGGTATTGAAATACTTAACTCTATTCCAAGACTAATATTAATTATAACAGTGACAGCAATAATGGATAGAAGTCTTACTATTATTATGGTAATTATTGGAGTCACAGGATGGACAGGAATTGCCAGGTTTACAAGAGCTGAATTCTTACGAATAAAATCTTTAGAATTTGTACAAGCTTCGAAATCGTTAGGTTTTTCTTCTGTCAGAACAATATTTAAACATGCACTACCAAATGCTTTAGCTCCTGTATTTGTAAGTATTGCTTTCGGTATTGCCTCTGCAATTTTAATTGAAAGTGGACTTTCTTTCCTAGGAATTGGAGTCCCTGATGATGTAGTAACCTGGGGGTCGTTACTAAACCTAGGTAGAGGGAATATAGAAGCATGGTGGCTTATTATATTCCCTGGTATTGCTATATTTATAACAATAACAATTTATAATATGATTGCAGAAGCATCAAGAGATGCCTTAGATCCAAGATTGAAAAGTTAAATTTATTATTAGTATATTTGTTTAAACTAAAAACTAATACTATGAAAAAAACTTTACTATTTACTATAAGCGTTCTCTTAGGATTAATATTTTTTACTTATCCTGAAATCACAAAAGGTAAGGAAAATGGATCTCCTGGAGGTAAAACCAATTCTCCTATTGATGGAAATAATTGTACAGGATGCCACAATACACAATTAAATAACGGACAAGGTAGTGTAATAATAAGTTCTGATATGCAGAATAATGAATACGTACCTGGAGAAACTTATACTATTACAGTTACCGCATTACACCAATCTTTTACAACCTATGGTTTTGAACTTACTGCCGAAAATGGAACGTCAAAAACTGGAGGTTTTACTATTACAAATTTATCTGCAACTAAGCTTGTTAATAATAATAACTCTGTTACACATAAGATTACTGGTACTCTAGGTGACGTAATTAAGACTTGGACGGTAGATTGGACAGCTCCAGGTTTTGCTAGCTCTACCGGTACTGTAAATTTTTATGTTTGTGCTGTAAATGGTAATGGAGATGGAGATAATAGTGGAGATGAAGTACATACTAATATTTATACTGTGAATGAACAACAATCTGCTTCTATTACAGAATATTATAATTCTGATATTGTAAAATACATCAATAATGAAGTTATCATTTCAACAGATAAAGAATTAAACTCAATTAGAGTTTATGATATTAATGGAAAACTTATCAAAATAACAAACTCTAATGTTAGAAAAATATCAACCTCTGAGTTTAAGAATGGTATTTATATTATTGAATTAATTGAAAATTCTGGCAATAAAATTACCAAAAAGATAAATATTTTATAGTACCATTTTCTATACAAATTTATTAAAGTACTCTCGAATGAGAGTACTTTTTTTATTTAAAACTTAATATATTTTCCAAGAAACAAAGAAAATTACCTTCACATACCTAAGTGTGAAGTTATAATTTATTATTAACGCATAAGTATTTGAGTTTCTGTATTTTACAAAATTATTTTGTCATTTTGTCAGTATGTTATTCTGTGTGTTTTTTGTTAATTATATTAAAAAATTGTTTTGTATTTTTGCAATATGAGAATAGATATTATTACAATTTTTCCAAACTTTTTTGAAGGTCCTTTTTCACATTCAATTATAAAAAGAGCTCAAGAAAAAAACAAAGTAAAAATTCATATTCATGATCTTAGGATGTATTCAGAAAATAAACAAAAAAGTGTAGACGACTATCAGTTTGGTGGAGGAGCGGGAATGGTTATGAATATTCAGCCAATTGACAAATGCATCTCAGAATTAAAGGAAGAAAGAAATTATGATGAAGTGATCTTTCTAACTCCTGACGCAAAATATTTAACTCAGGAAAGATGCAATCACCTTTCTTCCTCAAAAAATTTAATTCTTTTATGTGGACACTACAAGGGAATAGACCAAAGAGTAAGAGAAAATCTGATAACAATGGAAATCTCGATTGGAGATTATGTGCTTACCGGAGGAGAACTTGCAGCTGCAGTTTTAACGGACTCAATTGTCAGATTAATTCCTGGAGTTATTTCTGATGAAACATCTGCACTATCCGACTCGTTTCAGGACGACCTACTATCCCACCCTATTTATACCAGGCCATCTGATTACAAAGGGTGGAAAGTTCCTGAAGTTTTACTATCTGGAAATCAAAAATTAATACAAGAATGGAGAGAGGAAAAATCTATAGAAAGAACAAAAAACATTAGACCCGATTTACTTAAATAATGTAAATATTTTTTCTTCTGATTTTATTTGTAAATAATAAAAAATAATTTAGTAATATTGCAAACCATTTTGAAAAACAAAAATTAAGAAGAAAATGAACTTAACAGATCAAATTTCACAAGAGATAAAAACAACAAACAGTATTCCAAACTTTAGTTCAGGTGATACATTAACTGTATATTACAAAATTAAAGAGGGTAACAAGGAAAGAATTCAGTTCTTTAAAGGAGTTGTAATACAAAGAAGAGGAAGTGGAGCAACTGAAACATTTACAATCAGAAAAATGTCTTCTGGAGTTGGTGTTGAAAGGATTTTCCCTATTAACTCTCCATTAATTGACAAAATTGAGGTAAACAAGAAAGGGAAAGTAAGAAGAGCTAGAATCTTTTACTTAAGAGATCTTACAGGAAAATCTGCCAGAATTAAAGAAAAAAAATAATTTTATTTATAAAATATTTAAAAATCCCATCCGAAAGGTTGGGATTTTTTTATTTATTAATAATCGTACACTCTGTTCTACGGTTCTTCGATCTTCCTTCTGATGTAGAATTATTGTAAACAGGAACACTTTCTCCAAACCCTTTAAATGTTAATCTGTCTTCAGGTATACCGCTTTTAATTAAGAAATTATAGACTGATTTAGCTCTGTTTTCAGATAGAACCATATTTTCCTTTTCATCACCTGCATTATCCGTGTGTCCCGAAATAAGAAGCTCCAAATTACTGTTTTCCTTCAGATATCCTGAAAATGCAGTTAAAATAGATTTTGTTATGTCGGTAATATTAAAAGAATTTGTTTCAAAATAAATGTTATTTATTTCAAAAGTTTTTCCTCTTTCAATCTTATCAATTTCAATATCCATTTTTGCAGGAGTAGAGAAATTCTCATCTGTACTAGAAACATAATGAGAATTAAACGCATATCCCTTTTTATTAAAGGTAATTAATACATCATCAGACTCGTTTAGAGTTACCGCACTAACATATTTTCCTCCATTTACAGAGATATTTGTTGTTTCATTTGTTGTTATATTTTTAAACTCTAACGAAACACTATCAACTACCTCTCCATCAGAATCTTTTATATCTCCTTTCAGAAATAAAACTCTTTTTGGTTTTATCTTATCATATAAATCAAAAGAATATAAATCCCAACCTCCAATCCCATCTAATTTATTTGAACAGAAATAAGCAGTTTTCCCATCTGTAGTAACAAACATACCAAGTTCATCATTTTCAGAGTTTATAGGAAAACCTAAGTTTTTTGGTTTTTGCCACTTATCATTTTCACCTTTTTTAGATATAAAAATATCATATCCACCTAATGAAGGAAACTGTTGAGAAGCATAATACATTGTTTCCCCATCTACATGAAAGAAAGGAGATTTTTCATTGTCTTTTGAATTAATAATAGGACCTAAATTCTTAGGAACACCCCAATAGCCAAATTCATCTTTTTTAACCTGATATAAGTCAATTCCACCAAAACCTCCTCTCCTATCAGATGCAAAAATAAGTGTACTTCCATCAGAAGAAACAGAAGGTTGAGACTCCCAACTTTTAGGATTATTAACAGATTTCATTGGTTTTAAATCTGACCACTTATTGTTTTCATCTTTTTCAACATAATAAATATCACAATTATTATAAGATGAAGAATGTTGACTACAAATTGTAAAATACAGAACCTTATTATCAATTGTAATTGTAGCTCCTCCCTCATTATTATTTTGATTAAAAGGATACTTCATATCCTCTCCTTCATTAAAATTTTCCAAACTACCTTCCGAGAAAACAAAATCTTCAGATTTTTTATCAACTACACCTAACTCATTTCTTGTGCCTCTTCTGGTATAAAAGGCTACTTCCTGATCCGGAGAAATAAGAGGCAAATATTCATCCGCTTCAGTAGATATTCCTTGTACAATTTCAGGGTTATAAGGGACTGTGTCATTCATTATCTGAGCTAATATTAGAGCACTTTCCAAAACAGAATTTGCCTCTTCTTTAAATCTTTGTTTTATTCCTATTTCCTTAGCTTTATTAAGATAATCTACAGAAATCTGGTAGTTTCGGTAATCATAATTTAAAACTCCTAAAACAAAATATGGAGTAGAAAATTTATCAGGACATAAATTAATAGTTTTCTCAGCATACATTATAGAATTAGGAACATCATCTTTTAACCAATATATGAGAGTGTACATATCTAATACTTGAGAACTAATGCCTTCTGTTCTGTTGATTTCTTGTAAAACTTCTTTTACTTCTTTAAAGGAGTAATGAGATAAATTTTTATTCAATTTATACATCATCTTTTCAGATTTTTTCTTCTGAACAAAACACTTATCTGTTTCTTGAGAAAAAGAAAGGACAAAACATAAAGAAAATAATATTATCAGAAATTTTCTCATTAACTCATCAACTCTTCTTCTGTAACATCTCTTAATTGTCCTTCTGAAGATGCGACTACAGTTGCTACAGTTGCATCTCCAGTTACATTTACTACTGTTCTCATCATATCCAATATTCTATCAACACCAAAAATAAGAGCTAATCCCTCAGTAGGAACTCCAATAGCACCGAGCACAATAACTAACATTACCATTCCCGCTCCAGGAACTGCAGCAGCACCAATAGAAGCCAAAGTAGCAGTAAGTACAATTGTAAGTTGTTGCCCCATATCTAAATCCATTCCGTAGGCCTGAGCTATAAAAACAGCTGCTACCGCCTGATAAAGTGAAGTTCCGTCCATATTAATTGTAGCACCGAGTGGCAATACAAAAGAAGATACTTCCTCCGACACTCCTAAATGATCCTCACACCTCTCCATAGTTACAGGAAGTGTTGCAGCTGAAGATGAAGTAGAAAAAGCTAACATCTGTGCAGGAGATATACCTTTAAAGAAATCTAAATATTTTACTTTTGTAAAAATCATAAGAATTATAGGATATACAATTAATATCATAATGAGTAATCCAACGATAACTGTAATAGAATATTTCCCTAAGGCTATAAATAATTCTGAAGAAGCTCCAAAATCAACTACCAAACCACCCAAGAGAGCAAATACACCATAAGGAGCCGCCATCATTATTATATCTACAATTTGGAGAATAATATCATTTATACCATCAAAGAATCCTTTTACATAAGTTGTTTTTTCATCAGGGAGCATTACTAAAGCAATACCAAAAAAGATTGCAAAAAATATAACTTGTAACATATTTCTATTGTTAGATGCTGCATCAAATATATTAGTAGGAACAATATCAACTAAAAATTTAAGAGGACCTTCATCTTTTACGTTTTTGGCTGCTTCTATTTTTTTATTAGCACCTTCTTGTATTTTCTCTGTTTGTGAGATAGAATCTTTATCAAAACCCTCTCCTGGTTTCACAGTGTTTACTAATAGTAATCCGATAGTAACCGCTATTACTGTAGAAACTAAATAAATTGCAATTGTTTTCCCTCCTATCCTACTTAGTTTTGATATATCAGAAAGGGAAGCGACCCCTTTTATAAGAGAAGCAAACACCAATGGTACTGCAATAAGTTTTAAAAGGTTAACAAAAATTGTACCCCATGGTTTTATCCAATTATTCGTAAAATCAACCCAACCATATTTTGAAGCTATTAGTCCATAAACAACCCCCAATACCATACCAATAATTATTTTCCAGTGTAACGCTAGTTTTTTCATTTGTTAATTTATTGTTTTAATTGTCTAATACCCTTCCTCAAAGCTATGGTCGTCATAGTCATCATCATCATCATCAGGGTCAAATTCTCTTCCTGTTTCATCAAAACCTTTAATGTGAACATTTGCACCTTCTTTGTAAAGATACTCATACCATATTCTTCCATTTTCATGATACAAGATATTAAGACCATCTGGTTTTCCGTTTTTCCAATTAGTTATTTGAGAATTCATGCCATTTTTATACCATTCTTGCCATAATCCTTCTTTTTTCCCATCTACATAATTTCTCTCTTCTCTTATTTGCCCATTTTCATGATAAGCAACTGCTTTTCCAGAGAATAATTTTCCATTATAATATACTAAACCATAATTTATTGGGCAACAATATGAGGTATCTATTAATTTATTTAAATAAATTGTTTCTTGATATCCATAATCAGAAAGGGGTTTTATATTTATTATTTCAACAAACCCTAAAGCATCACTTACCATTACAGAGTTTTCAAATTCTTTGTAATCTCTTACAACAGCAAATCCTGTATCCATAGTAAACCCAGTATCTCCTTCAAAATAATTTGGATTATAATTTTTAGATAGGTATTCTATACCTAGTAGTGGTTGTGTGTCTTGCGCAAACCCAAACAAAGGCACACAAAGTAATATAAGTAGTAGTTTTTTCATTTTATTCAATAATTATTTTCTTCTCTACTGTTCCATCATCATAAATGTAAAAGAGTAGTTCGTTTTTCTTTCCTTTTGTTTTTCTTCCTAAAATGTCTACAATTTCAATTAATTGTTTACTATCAGAAATCTCTTCTAATAAAGTTGGTGTATAGAAAAACCAATCAAATTTTTGAGCACGATAAAGATTCACTCCATTGTCATACTCTAATTGAAAAACAATATTATTGTTCTGATCAACCTCTGTAACAATTGAACCTTTATTTAACCATTGAAGATTTCCAAAATCAATAAGTGTATTTCCATTTGGCAATCTTTGCACTCCACCAATTGAAGGTGTATACAAAGAATCCGGATGAACAAACTCCCATACCTTTGTAGCTGTATTTAAGATAGTATCTAATTCATATTCCACAGCTCTGGAAACATTATTTCCTCCAGTGTATTGTGAGCTGTGATTTCCATTGTCATATAAAAGATATCTGTTTTCTCCTAAACTTCTGATAGAATGCTGATGAGTAAAAGGATAGTCATTAATAAAAAGGAAGTCATTTTGTGATCCTCCGAACCTCCAAATAATCTCCCCTGTTGTTCTATGTATCTTAGTTATTTCATCTAGACCTCTAGAAGAAACAAGAAGATGTCCATCAAAATCAATATCAATAGCATTTGCATGTATAAACGGAATATCAGATGATGTTAGGTCAAGGTATATATTGTCTGTTACATGAAAATGGTCCCAACTTTTCCATTCAAAAACTACATTATGATTTGGATCTAACTCCTGAATTATCAATCCTTCAACAATTGCGTTTGGATCTCCTCCTGTAACTACAGTGTCCATTGCATAAGGTTGTTCATCATATGCAATAAGTACATAATTCCCGTTTGGCAAAGCTAAAAAATCATGATTATCAGCTGTATATCCGTTTTGGAAGTATACTGTATCTACAACATTTTGCAAAGAATCCATAATAAACCACCCCTTAGATGATCTGTCAAAATAAGAAAGTTTATTATTATAATTTACTTTAAAATCCCAACCTTTCATTCCCCAGTTTTCAGAAAATATTTCAGTTTCAGTAGAATCTATAATCTTTACAGGCTTTTGAGGTGTTCCTCCCTGTTGAAAGAAAAGATTGCCATTCCATGCGTCAGATGTGTGTACTGTAATATTGTAATTTACTTGAGTAAACCCAATAAAAGGAACACATAATAATAGTAGGAATAGTTTCTTCATAATTTTAGATCTTCTTTGTTTTATTAATTAAATAAGCATCTACTAAAGTAAGCATCATCATACTTTCTACAATTGGCACCGCTCTAGGCACTACACATGCATCATGTCTTCCTTTTCCTTGTATTTCTATTTTGTTTCCTTCTTTGTCTATTGAGTTTTGTTTTTGCATAATAGTAGCCACTGGCTTAAAAGCAACTTCACAATAAATGTCGTTTCCATTACTGATTCCACCTTGTATCCCTCCAGAATAGTTGGTTTTAGTAGTTCCATCTTCCTCTATAATAATATCATTTACTTCACTACCTTTAGTTGATGAGATATCTACCCCACCAAAACCATATTTAAATCCGTGTACTGCATTTATACTTAGCATTGACTTTCCTAAATCTGCATGAAGTTTATCAAAAACAGGTTCACCCCAACCAACAGGAACTCCAGTAGCGATACATGTAATTTCTCCTCCAATAGTATCACCTTCTTTTTTTATTTTTTCAATTTCTGAAATCATCTTTTCTGCAAAATCAACATCAGGACATCTTACAATATTTGTATCAATCAAGCTTAAATCCATGTCTTTATAACATTTATTCATCTGAATTTTCCCGACAGAACTTACATAAGCAGATACTTTTACATTTATTTTATTCAGAATTAACTGAGCGATAGCACCAGCTACTACCCAATTTGCAGTTTCACGGGCAGAAGACCTACCACCACCTCTATAATCCCTTATTCCATATTTTTTTTGATAAGTAAAATCAGCATGAGAAGGACGAAAGACATCTTTTATATGAGAATAATCTTCACTTTTCTTATCTTCATTTTTTATGATAAAACCAATTGGAGTTCCAGTTGTTTTACCTTCAAATATCCCAGATAAAAACTCAACTTTATCCGATTCTTTCCTCTGAGTAGTAATCTTGGATTGTCCTGATTTTCTTCTATCTAATTGTTTTTGAATAAAATCAAAATCTAATTCAATTCCGGCAGGACATCCATCAATAATTCCACCAATAGCTTTCCCATGAGATTCTCCAAAAGTAGTAAGCTTAAAAATATTTCCAATAGAATTACCCATAGTGGCAAATATATGAATAAAGATTGACCTAATTTTTGTAATTTTGCTCAATATGAAAACAGTAATAAAAAACATATCCGAACTAATACAGACAGAAGAATCCCCTAGAAAATGGGTTGAAGGTAAAGAAATGTCTAAAATTTCCACCATAAAAGATGCCTTCGTAGAATACGAAAATGGAACAATAACATCTTTTGGAAGTATGGAGGACTGGGAAGGAATTGAAGATTGGAACAATACTGAAATAATAGATGCAGAAGGAGGAATGGTTTTTCCTACCTTTTGCGATAGCCACACACATTTAGTATTTGCCTCAAGCCGAGAAGAAGAATTTGTAGACAGAATAAACGGACTTTCATATGAAGAAATAGCAAATAGAGGTGGAGGTATATTAAACTCTGCTGAAAAATTACGAAACACATCTGAAGATGAACTTTACGAAATCTCCTTAAAAAGACTAAACAATCTGATACAAATGGGAACTGGCGCTATTGAAATAAAAAGCGGATATGGACTTACTTTAGAATCTGAACTAAAAATGCTCCGTGTTATAAAAAGACTAAAAGAAAATACTGAAGCAACAATAAAATCTACTTTTTTAGCTGCACACGCCCTTCCAAAAAAATACAAAAACAACAAAGAAGGTTATATGGATTTGGTAATTAATAAGATGTTACCAAAAGTAGCAGAAGAAAAACTAGCCGACTATATAGATATTTTCTGTGAAAAAGGATACTTTACAGTAGAGAACACAATACGATTATTAGAAGCTGGGAAAAAATATGGAATACAAGCGAAAACACATGTTAATCAGTTTAACTCAATTGGAGGAGTAGAAGCTTCTGTAAATTTAGGAGCTTTATCGGTTGACCATTTAGAAGAAATGGAAGAGGAAGATTATACTGCTCTAATAAACTCAGAATGTATGCCAACTATCCTACCTTCATGTTCTTTCTTTTTAGGAATACCATACGGACCAGCAAAAGAAATGATAGAAAAAGGACTTCCTGTAGCACTTGCAACAGACTATAATCCTGGATCTACACCTAGTGGAAACATGAATTTTGTATCTTCCTTAGGATGTATACAAATGAAAATGACTCCAGAACAGGTTATAAACGCAACAACAATAAACACCGCCTATGCAATGGGATTAGAAAAAGAACTAGGAAGTATTTGTGTTGGTAAAAAGGCTAATTTCTTCATTACTAATGAAATTCCTTCTTATGCTTATTTACCTTATAGTTTCGGAGAAAATGTAATTGATAAGGTAATCTTAAATGGGAAAATAATCGCATAAAAAAAACGGACTCTAGAGTCCGTTTTCTTTTTGTTCATTGTTAAAATATATCGTATCTGAATTAAGCAGCTTGAATATCTTTAGCAACTGGTCCTTTTTCACCATCTCCTACTTCAAAAGTAACTTGTTGATTTTCTTCAAGTTTCTTGAATCCATCCATTTTGATTTCTCCAAAATGAGCGAAATAATCTGTTCCGTCTTCACCTGTGATGAATCCGTAACCTTTAGTAGCGTTGAACCATTTTACTGTACCTTCCATAATTGTTTGTTTTTAAATTTATATTTGTTAATGTATTGGGAACAACCCCAATTTTCGTCTGCAAATGTAAGCAAAATATATTAAACAAGCTTTTTATGAAGAAAATTCTTCTTTTGAGGACATTAAGGTGTTTTGTAAAAGCATTGCAATTGTCATTGGACCAACACCTCCAGGTACCGGAGTTATAAAAGAACTCTTCTCTTTTACATCCTCAAAATTAACATCTCCTAATAGTTTCCATCCACTTTTGGTTTTATCTGATTTTACTCTTGTAATTCCAACATCAATTATACAAACACCCTCTTTTATCATATCAGAAGTTATAAATTCAGCTTTACCCAAGGCAACAATCAGAATATCAGCAGTTTTAGTTATTTCCTTTAAGTTTCTTGTTCTGCTATGAGTAAGTGTAACCGTAGAATTTCCTGGTGTATTATTTCTGGCCATTAAAATACTCATAGGGGATCCTACAATATGACTTCTGCCGATAACTACACAATGTTTTCCTGAAGTTTCAACCTTATACCTTTTAAGTAATTCTAAAATACCGGCAGGAGTAGCTGGTAGATAAGTAGGTAAATTTAATGCCATTTTACCAATATTTGAAGGATGAAAACCATCTACATCTTTTTTAGGAAAAATAGCTTCAGTAACCTTCATTTCATCTATATGTTTCGGCAATGGAAGTTGAACTATCAGACCATCAATATCAGAATTGTTGTTTATTTTCTCAACTTCAGTAAGTAAATCTTCCTGAGAAACATCATTGTTTAATCTTACCAAAGTTGAATTAAAACCAACCTTTTCGCAAGCCTTTACTTTAGCAGAAACATATGTTTCACTAGCTCCATCATTTCCTACAAGTATTGCAGATAAATGTGGTTTTTTACCTCCGGAAGAAATAATGGAATTAACTTCCACTGCAATCTCTTCTTTTATATCGTTAGCTGTTTTTTTTCCGTCTAAAATTATCATATTTCTTTTATCTCATTCCAGGCATTCCACCTCCACCTTTCATCATTTGCATCATTTGTTTTGCTCCTCCACTCTGCATCATTTTCATCATTTTACCCATCTGAGAAAACTGTTTAATAAGTTGGTTTACCTCAATAACAGTAGTACCACTACCCTGAGCAATTCTCTTTTTTCTACTTCCGTTTAACACCATAGGATTTTGTCTTTCGTATGGAGTCATTGAGTGGATAATAGATTCAATTCCCTTAAAAGCATCATCATCAATATCAACACCTTTCATAGCTTTACCCATTCCAGGAATCATACCCATCAAATCCTTCATATTACCCATCTTTTTTATCTGCTGAATTTGTTTTAAAAAGTCATCAAAACCAAAAGTATTTTTAGCAATTTTCTTTTGCATCTTTCTTGATTCCTCTTCATCAAATTGCTGCTGTGCTCTTTCAACAAGAGAAATTACATCTCCCATTCCCAAAATCCTAGAAGCCATTCTTTCAGGATGAAACACATCCAAACCATCCATTTTTTCGGAAGTTCCAATAAATTTAATTGGCTTATCTACAACCGATCGGATTGTAAGTGCCGCGCCACCTCTGGTATCACCATCTAATTTTGTAAGTACAACACCATCAAAATTTAATCTATCATTAAAGGATCTTGCAGTATTTACAGCATCCTGACCCGTCATGGAATCCACAACAAAAAGTATTTCATTCGGATTTATAGCATCTTTAACCTCCGCTATTTCCGTCATCATTTGCTCGTCAACTGCCAATCTACCAGCAGTATCCACAATAACTACATTATGTCCGTTTTCCTTTGCGTGTTTTATAGCATTTTTCGCAATCTCAACAGGATTTTTATTTTCTTCCTCCTTATAAAGTTCTACCCCAACTTGATCGGCAAGTACTCCTATTTGATTTATAGCTGCCGGACGATACACATCACAAGCCACCAATAAAGGTTTTTTGTTTTGCTTGTTCTTTAAGAGTAAAGCTAGTTTTCCTGTAAAAGTAGTTTTACCAGAACCTTGCAATCCTGCAACCAAAATAACAGAAGGGTTTCCTTTTAAATCTATTTCCGAATGTGTACTTCCCATTAATTCGGTAAGTGCATCCTTCATTATTTTTGTAAGAAGTTGACCTGGCTCAACTGCAGAAAGAACTTGTTGTCCTAAAGCTTTTTGTCTTACATTTTCAGTAAATAATTTTGCTGTTTTGAAATCAACATCCGCTTTTATTAAAGCCTTACGAATTTCTTTCATTGTTTGAGCAACATTTATTTCGGAAATACTTCCTTTCCCTTTCAATGTTTTAAATGCTTTCTCTAACTTCTCTGATAAACTCTCGAACATGTTGTTTCTTATTAATTTCTGCAAATATAGTATTTAGTTAATTACTGTAAATAAATTCTTCATTACTTTTTAGTACTAAGAAAATATAATGAATTAAAAAAATCTCCACATTTCTGTGGAGATTTTAATATCAAATTCTTAAATAATAATTTAAACGGTGGGAGTACCCCACCAGAATATTTAATGTTAATATGCTGCCGACATTAAAAGTAAATAAAGAACTGCCCATGTAGCAGCACCAATCCAAGTAGATCTGAGGAAATCTTTATTATCACTTGTTAAATAAGCAATTAACACACCTATCAATCCTAAGAAAAATCCTAAAGCAAATCCACCCCAATTCATATCGGGGGCTTGTACTTCAGTTGATTCTATTAGATTATCTGATGAAGTTACAACAACTTCTGTTTGTGTGTTATTTTCTGTTACTGGAAAGGAAGCGAATGCTACATTTCCAATTGTTAAAACTGATGCTAGTAAAAATATAATTTTTTTCATCTTGATTTTTTATTTTATTTTTTTTAATTTTTATACTACTCTTAAGGTTTTTCGATACCACCACTTTGTTTTACAACACTAAGTTTGTTTTATTCGTTAGGTAATTTAAGTAAAAGGAGGCTCTAAATAAAAAAATGTAGGCATATGAGAGATTGTTTGTTATTCATAATAAATTTTCTATCGTTTATTCTAAATGAGAACAAAAAAAGAATAGGTATTGGACCTAAATTACATATGTTGTTAAATAGTAACACTACAAAATTAAAAAAAAATTTGGAAAAACGTACGTATTTATACATAAATTTACTCCACTTACTTTTTATACTTCTTAAACACTAAAAACAAATGACTTACATGAGTTTAAATGAGAATCGGGAAAATAAAAAATAATTTCGTTAACTTTGGTTAAAAGTAACTTTATAAATAAGAATCATCTCAAACTAAATTTACTTATTTATTATCTTCTGAATAAATTTCAGAATTAAAGGAAATGGTAGCAGTATTATTCTTTTACTCCAACTCTAATCTTCTCTTTCTTATTAATTTTCTGACTAATAAACTAACTGGAATCATCACCAAAAGGAAGATACCTATTAACGAATAATAACTCTTAAACGACCTTTCTGAGATAGTTACATTTGTTTCAATCTCATAAAAAACAGACTTATTATATCTTTTTAACTCTCCATCAATTTTTCGTTCTTCTTTATTATAAAAATCAACTTTTAATCTTGAAGGAACCTCATTATCATTCTTTTCTAAAACAAAAACTTTAGGATAACTTTTTTTATCTATCAACTCATGATTAACCCAAGAACCCTCCATAAAATCCTCAATTTCATTAGAAGTATTATTAGTATAAATGATAGAGTCCGCCAACAACAACTGACCGGTAACTCTTTTATCAGGATTGAAATAATCGACATAAGCATAAAGTGTATTTTTCATCCTATTTTCTGGGCCAATTGAAAGAAATATAACACTAATTAATGCTCCAAAAGCAAAAAACTTTAATCTTCTTAACATATATTTATAGTGCTGAAATTATTAAATCTAAATCTTTATACGGGAAATCAAACATTTTAGACAAAGTTTTATTGGTCATCATACTCTTAAAAGTATACACTCCTCTCCTAAAACCTTCATCTTTTCTCATTAAGTTCTTTATACCACCCTCCTCTCCTATTCTAAGTAAAATTGGGGAAATAACACTACAAACCGCAAAAGAAGAAGTACGAGCAACTCTACTAGCTATATTTGGTACTCCATAATGTAAGACTCCATGTTTATTTACTACAGGGTTTTTATGAGTTGTAAGTTCTGAAGTTTCAAAACATCCTCCATGATCAATACTAACATCAATAATAATCGAACCCTCTTTCATATCCTCCACCATTCCTTCAGAAACTATGCATGGAGTTCTACCTTCACCAGACCTTAAAGCTCCAATAACTACATCTGCTCTTCTTAAAGCTTTTCTTAATGATTTTGGTTGAACCATTGAAGTACTAACCGTTCTGTTTGTAATATTTTGTATTCTTCTTAATCTTGATAAAGATGTATCGAAAACCTTAACATTACATCCTAAAGCTACTGCAGTTTTACATGCATACTCTCCTACTGTACCCGCTCCAATAATTACAACATCTGTTGGAGAAATTCCTGTTACTCCACCAAGCATTAATCCTTTACCAGAATTAATATTACTTAAGTATTCTGAAGCTATTAATAAAGAAGTGTTTCCTGCAATTTCACTCATTATTCTAAGTAAAGGTAACTTTCCTTCATCATCTTTTATATATTCGATTGCTACTGAAGAAATATCTTTCTTTAAAAGATCATTAAAATAACTTTTATCTCTGGTTTGTAATTGTATTGCTGAAATAAGTTGCTGACCTTCTTTCATCAGTTTTAACTCCGATTTTGTAGGTGGCTCAATCTTTACAATAATATCAGACTGAAAGACTTCTTCTTTCGAAAATACAATTTCAGCACCTGCATCAGAAAATTCTTTATCTGTAAAGTTAGCTCCATTACCCGCCATAGATTCAATTACAACAGAATGTCCGTTATGCGATAATAAAGCTACCGCATCAGGACTTAAAGAGATTCTATTTTCTTGAAAAGAACTCTCTTTCGGAACACCAATCTTAAGTTTCTTAAAATCTTGTTTTACTTCTAACATTTCTTCTTTAGGGAGAATGCCAAAAGTCCCGTAAACATTATCTTTTTTCATAATTAAAGTATTACAATTATTCTTTTTTCGTTTTCTTTTATCATTTCTAACTTTAATATTTCGTTTGGTAATAATGATTTAATTTTTTCTGGCCACTCAACAAAACATAAGTTATCGTTATAAAAATATTCTTCATATCCCATGTCGAATGCTTCTTCTTCTGTTTCTAATCTGTAAAAATCAAAATGAAAAACAAATTTATCATTCTTTGTTTTATACTCATTTACAATAGAAAATGTTGGGCTACTAACATTGTCTATCACTTCTAGTTCCTTACAAATTTCTTTTATAAAAGTTGTTTTTCCAACTCCCATTTCTCCGTAAAAACAAATTATGTTTTTACCTTCCGAAAGTTTTAAAACTTCAACAGCAACTTCTTTTAGATCAGAAATGCAATTTACAACAAATTTCATTAATTATTCTTACTTTTTAAAGTTACTACAGGAATTAACATTTCTTCTAACGAAATACCTCCATGCTGATATGTGTTTTTATATGTATTTACAAACTGGTTGTAATTATTCTGATAAACAAAGTACATATCTTCTTTTGCAAAAATATACTTTGAACTAACATTTTGTTTAGGCAAATAAAAATCTTCAGGTCGTTCTATTTCAAAAACATCCTTTTTATTATAATTAAGATTTTTTCCTTGTTTATATCTCAAATTAGCATTTACATTTCTATCACCTATTACTTTAGATGGTTTATTTACATTTATTGTTCCATGGTCTGTAGTTATTACAATATTTGCATTTTGTTTAGCAATTTGTTTCATAATATCTCTTAAAGGAGAATGCTCAAACCAAGAAGAAGTTAGAGATCTGTAAGCTGCATCATCATCTGCAAGCTCCTTTATAACTTTCATGTCCGTTCTGGCATGAGACAACATATCTACAAAATTATAAACAATAACATTCACATCATTTATCTTCATATTCGGAATCCTAGCTACTACCTTTCTTCCAAAATCTAAATTTGTAATTTTTGTATAGGAATGTTTTGAACTTGATTTCCCTAACCTTTGAAGCTGATCAATAAAGAAATCTTCTTCAAACATATTTTTACCCCCTTCATCTTCATCATTTTTCCATTTATCACCAAATCTTTTCTGAATTTCAGAAGGTAACAATCCTGCAAATATTGCATTTCTGGAATATTGAGTTGCAGTAGGCAAAATACTATAATACATCTCGTCTTTTACAACCTCAAAATCCTTAATAATTGTAGGTTCAATAATTTTCCACTGGTCGTATCTTAAATTATCAATAACAATCAGATAAGTAGGTTTATTCTCCTCCATTAAAGGAAGAACTTTCTTTCTTACCAGATTATGAGATAGTAAAGGAGCATCAACACCATTTACCCAATCTTGATAATTTTCCTTAATAAATTTAAAAAACTGAGAATTTGCTTCCGTTTTCTGCATTGATAAAATACTTTCTACACTTTCATCTCCTGATTTTTCTAACTCTAACTCCCAAAAAGTAAGTTTCTTAAAAATATCTCTCCATTGATGCTTGTTTAACCTTTCAGACAAGGTCATACTAATATTTCGAAATTCTTGTTGGTAATCTTTTGTTGTTTTCTCCTCAACTAATCTGCTCGTATCAATATTTTTTTTAATTGAAAGTAAAATCTGATTTGGATTTACAGGTTTTATCAAATAATCAGAAATTTTGGAACCAATAGCTTCTTCCATTATACTTTCCTCTTCACTCTTAGTAATCATTATTACAGAAAGATTAGCTTGTTTTTTCTTCATTAAACTTAATGTTTCTAAGCCAGAAAGACCAGGCATGTTCTCATCTAAAAACACCAAATCAAACTTTTTAGATTCAATAAGATCAAGTGCTTCATTACCACTATTTACAGGGGTAACGGAATAACCTTTATTCTCTAAAAAAATCATGTGAGGTTTAAGTAATTCTATCTCATCATCTACCCAAAGTATTGAAATCATCTTTTATCTATTTAGTTTTACAAAAATCAAAAAAATATCCGTTATTTGCCCTATAATGAAGGAAACAAAAAAGAATAAAATTATAAACGACCCAATTTATGGGTTTATTACTTTAGAAAGAGGAATAATTTTTGACCTTATAGAACATCCATATTTCCAGAGATTAAGAAGAATAACACAGTTAGGACTTTCCTATTTAGTTTATCCTGGTGCATATCACACCCGATTTCATCATGCACTTGGGTGTATGTTTTTAATGACAAAAGCAATTCTTCAGATTAGGAATAAAGGGCACGAAATCACAGTAGAGGAAGAAGAAGCTTTAAAAATAGCAATTTTATTACACGATATTGGTCACGGTCCTTTTTCTCATGCTTTAGAAAATAGTATTGCCAACAATATCTCACATGAAGATCTTTCTAATATTTTTATGGAAAAATTAAATATAGAGTTTGATGGGAAACTTAGTTTATCAATTAAAATATTTAATAATAAATATCATAAAAAATTCCTTCATCAATTAGTTTCATCACAACTTGACATGGATAGGCTTGACTACTTAAAAAGAGATAGTTTTTTTACAGGAGTAACCGAAGGGAATATTGGAACTGAACGAATTATAAACATGTTAGATGTAGTAAATGATGAACTTGTAATTGAAGAAAAAGGAATTTATTCTATAGAAAAATTCCTAATTGCAAGGAGGTTAATGTATTGGCAAGTTTATCTTCATAAAACTGTTCTTTCTGCAGAAAATACACTAATAAAGATCTTACAAAGAGCAAAATATCTTTTAAAAAACAATGAAGTTTTATCTTCTACTACTGCGTTAAAAATATTTTTAAACTCAAATTATTCATTAGAAGATTTTAAAACAAACAGAAAACTATTAGAATCGTTCTCTCAACTTGATGATCATGATATTTATTCGTGTTTAAAAGAATGGCAGCATTCAGATGATTTTGTACTTTCTACATTATGTAAAAGTATTTTAGAACGGAAGCCATTAAAAATTATAACTCAAAATAACAAATTCAAATCCGCTGAAATCTCTAAAATAAAAGAAGTCTTAAAAACAAAATATCAGATATCAGATGAAGAAGTTTCTTATCTAGTATTTACTGACAAAGTAAGTAATAATGCTTATCAATATAGCAAAACACATATCAATATTCTGATGAAAAATTCTGAAGTAAAAGATATTACAGACGCTTCTGACCAATTTAATATTGACGCCTTAAGTAAAACAGTCAATAAATATTTCCTTTGTTATCCTAGATAATAAAACAGATAAAATTTACTAAGTTTGCAGAATGAAATATTCAGCTCAGGAGATTGCAAATATTTTAGGAGGAACAATTGAAGGGGATTCAACTGTATCTGTTTCTTATGTTGCTAAAATAGAAGAAGGAAAAGAAGGAGGTTTATGTTTCTTATCTAATACGAAATACACACATTTTATATATTCTTCAGATGCTTCTGTTGTTATCGTTAATGATGATTTAGTACTTGAAAAAGAAGTTTCTCCTACATTAATAAGAGTGGAAGATGCATATTCTTCTTTTTCTAAATTATTAGATTTATATAATAAAATTAACTCTAAAAAACCTTTATTATCCGAAAAAGCTCATATTTCAGAAAATGTAAATATTGGTAAAAACTGTCATATTGCTCCTTTTGTATTTATAGGAAAAAACTCGACAATAGGTGATAATGTAGTTTTATACCCTCATTGTTTTATTGGTGATAATGTAGAAATTAAAGATAATTCAACTCTATTTTCCGGAGTAAAAATTTACGAAAATATAACTATTGGGAAAGAAAATATTATTCACTCAGGATCGGTAATTGGTTCTGATGGTTTCGGGTTTGCTCCAAATTCTGAAGGAGAGTTTACTAAAATTCAGCAAATTGGAAATGTTGTAACTCATGAAAATGTGGAAATTGGATCTAATACAACTATTGACAGAGCAACAATGGGGTCTACAATTATTCATAAAGGAGCAAAATTAGATAACCAAATTCAGATTGGGCATAATGTTGTTATAGGAGAGAATACTGTGATTGCAGGTTTAGTTGGAATTGCAGGTAGTACAAAAATTGGAAAAAATTGTCTTATTGGAGGTTCTACTGGTATTGCAGGACATCTAAAAATAGGAGATAATGTTAG
This sequence comes from uncultured Bacteroidota bacterium, assembly GCA_902514225.1. The sequence goes on along the minus strand of CABXPN010000009.1, from coordinate 9,639 downwards.
AGTTGCCGGACATACTGGAGTTGGATCTAACATTAAAGATGGAGAAACCATACAGGGACCTTACGCTTTTAATCAGAAAGATTTTTTAAGATCATATATTATCTTTAAAAGATTACCACAAATGTATGAAACACTACAAAACATTAAAAAATCTTTAGATAATTAATGGAAAAGCAAAGAACAATTAAGAGGTCAGTTTCTTTTTCAGGAAAAGGAATACATACAGGAATTTTCTCTAACATTACTTTAAAACCTGCAACAGAAAATAAAGGAATTGTTTTTGTCAGAACAGATAAAGATAATTTTGAAATCCCAGCAGATATTACATATATTGTTTCTACTGAGAGAAGTACAAATTTAGGAATTAAAGATGTTGAAGTAAAAACTATTGAACATTTACTTGCTGCAATCACTGCTAATAATATTGATAATTTAATTATTGAGATTGATAATGTAGAAGTCCCTATTTTAGATGGTAGTGCAAAAGAGTTCTCTGATAAGATTTCTGAGGTTGGTACAGTTAAGCAAAAGAGTTTCCAAAAAATCTATAAAGTTAAGAGAGAAATAAGATATTTTGATGAAGAATCTGGAACAGAAATAATCGCAATTCCATCTGATAATTTTTCAATTGAAACAACAATTGATTATAATTCTGAAACTTTAGGAATTCAGAAAGCAGTATTAAATAATCTGGATGAATTTAATATTGAAATCGCTCCTTCAAGAACTTTCTGTTTTTTAGAGGAATTAGAGGAACTATTAGACAATAACCTTATAAAGGGTGGAGATATAAATAATGCAATTGTTATTGTTGAAAATGAGTTAGATACAACAAAACTTAGTAATTTAGCAACTCTATTCGGAAAAGAAAATATTAGTGTAAGTTCTGATGGAATTTTAAGTAATTTAAAATTAAGATATAAGAATGAAACTGCAAGACATAAATTATTAGATGTGATTGGAGACCTTTCCTTGTGTGGATATAAAATTAAAGGTAAAATAATCACCACAAAACCAGGACATTTACATAATACAAATTTTGCAAAAAAAATAAAAGATATAATAATTAAAGATATGAAAACCACTGAACCACATGTGAATTTTGATGAAAAACCAATTTACAACAGAGAACAAATTAAAAAAATTCTTCCACATAGAGATCCATTTCTTTTTATTGATGAAATTAGAGATTTAGGAGATGATTTTATTGTAGGAACAAAATTTGTAAAAGAAGAGGAAGATTACTTTAAAGGTCATTTCCCTGGATCACCTGTTATGCCTGGAGTTTTACAATTAGAAACAATGGCACAAGCAGGAGGAGTTTTAATTCTAAATACTGTTGAGGATCCGGAAAATTATTTAGCATATTTCATGAAAATTGATAATGCTAAATTCAAACAAAAAGTTGTACCTGGAGACACTATAATATTTAAACTAGAGTTAATATCTCCAATCAGAAGAGGACTTTGTCATATGCACGGAACAGGATTTGTTAATGGAAAAATTGTAGTAGAAGCAGATCTTTTAGCACAAATAGCAAAAAAACAATAAATGCATCAACCACTTTCATATGTACACTCAGGAGCTAAGATTGATAAATCTGTAGTAATTGAACCATTCGTAACAATAGAAAACAATGTTGTTATCGGTAAAGGAACTTGGATTGGGTCGAATGTAACAATAATGGAAGGAGCTAGAATTGGTGAGAATTGTAGGGTTTTTCCAGGAGCAGTTATTTCTGCAATACCTCAAGATTTAAAATTTAAGGGAGAAGATTCTATTGTTGAAATAGGAGACAATACAACCGTTAGAGAATGCGCTACTATTAATAGAGGAACTTCTGTTACAGGAAAAACAATTGTCGGAGAAAACTGTTTAATCATGGCTTATTCGCATGTAGCTCATGATTGTAATATTGGTAATAATTGTGTTATTGTGAATGGAGTTGCTTTAGGTGGTCATGTTACAATAGGTGATTACGCTATTTTAGGAGGAAATGCATCGGTACATCAGTTTGTTACAATTGGTAAACATTCTATGATTTCCGGAGGATCTCTTGTCAGAAAAGATGTTCCACCTTATGTAAAAGCTGCCAGAGAACCACTTTCTTATATTGGTGTTAATTCAATAGGATTAAGAAGAAGAGGATATGCAGAAGAAAAAATAACAGAAATACAAAATATTTACAGAATTCTTTTTCAGAAGAATAATAATAACACACAAGCTGTCATAAAAATGGAAGCTGAATTAGATTCCTCACCTGAAAGAGACGAGATAATTTCTTTTGTCAGAAACTCTGGGAGAGGAATCATGAAAGGATATAAACAACACTAAACAATATGGCAACAACATCAGATTTCAGAAACGGATTATGTTTTAATTATAATGGAGACCCTTGGAAGATTGAATCTTTTCTTCATGTAAAACCAGGAAAAGGACCTGCATTTGTAAGAACTAAAATCAGAAACTTAAACACTGGAAGATTATTAGAAAACACTTTTACTTCTGGAGTTAAAATAGATGTAATTAGAGTCGAAAACAGAAAATATCAATTCTTATATGCTGAAGGAAATGACTATCATATGATGAACAATGATGATTATGAACAAATTATGATGCAGAAAGATTTTATTGAAAATGTTCAGTTTTTAAAGGAAGGTGAAAATGTAGAAGTTTTATTTCATGCAGATGAAGGAATGCCTCTTTCAGCTCAAGTTCCATCACATGTTTATTTAACAATTACTCATAGCGATCCAGGAGTAAAAGGTAATACAGCAACAAATGCTACAAAACCTGCAACAACAGAAACAGGAGCAAGTATAAATGTTCCTCTTTTTATAAATGAAGGAGATAAAATAAAAATTGACACATCAAACGGATCTTATATTGAAAGAGTAAAAGAATAAAATGATAAAAAAACATAATTTTTCTGCAGGGCCATGTGTATTACCAAAAGATGTAATACAAAAAGCATCAGAAGCAATAATGAATTTTAATAATGATAGTCTTTCATTAATTGAAATCTCACATAGAAGCAAACCATTTGTAGATGTAATGGAGAAAGCAAGAAGTTTAGTTAAAGAACTTTTAGAAATTCCTGAAGGATATTCTGTTTTGTTTTTGCAAGGTGGTGCTAGTTTGGAATTTTTGATGGTTCCTTTAAATTTAATGAAGAAAGAAAACGGAAAAGCGGCTTACACTAATACAGGAACTTGGGCAAAAAAATCAATAACTGAAGCAAAAAGTTTAGGAGAAGTTATTGTTGTAGGTGATTCTTCTGATAAAAATTATAACTACATTCCAAAAGGGTATAAAATACCTAAAGATGTTGATTATTTCCATTGTACATCAAACAATACTATTTTCGGAACTCAAATAAAAGATTTTCCGGAAGTCCCCTCTTTAATGGTTTGTGATATGAGTTCGGATATTTTTAGTAGAAAAATTGATGTAAGTAAATTTGATTTAATTTATGCAGGAGCTCAGAAAAATATGGGACCAGCAGGTACAACTCTTGTTATTGTAAAAGATAAAATTCTTGGGGAAACAGGAAGAAACATTCCAACAATGCTAGATTATAATACTCATATTTCTAAAGACAGTATGTTTAACACTCCACCTGTTTTTGCAATCTATGTTTCTATGCTTACTCTTCAATGGTTAAAAGATCATGGAGGGTTGGATTGGATTGAAGAAATCAATAAACAAAAAGCGGAATTACTTTATAACGAAATTGACAGAAATCCACTTTTTGAAGGAGTAGCTAATAATGAAGACAGGTCCTTTATGAATGTTACTTTTACTTTAACGGATCAAAATAAATCTGAACAATTTGATCAGATGTGGGTTGCAGCAGGAATAAACGGATTAAAAGGACATAGGTCCGTTGGTGGGTACAGAGCTTCTATTTACAATGCACTTACTTTAGAAAGTGTAAATGTTTTAGTTGATATAATGAAAAATTTAGAAAATATATAAAATGTCAAAAATATTAGCGAATGATGGAATTTCTGAGTCTGGAAAGGTAGCTCTAGAAGAAAAGGGATTTCAAGTTATTACTGAAAAAGTTGATCAAGAAAATCTTATTGAAACAATAAACAAAGAGGACATTAAGGTTCTTTTAGTTAGGAGTGCAACTACTGCCAGAAAAGAACTAATTGATGCTTGTCCTAATTTAAAAATTATAGGAAGAGGTGGTGTAGGTATGGATAATATTGATGTTGAATATGCCAAAGAAAAAGGATTAGAGGTTTATAACACTCCAGCAGCCTCATCTGCCTCAGTTGCAGAACTTGTTTTTGCACATTTATCAGGGATGGTCCGTTTTCTACACGAATCGAACAGACAAATGCCTTTAGAAGGAGATTCGAATTTTAAAGATTTAAAGAAAGCTTTTGCAGGAGGAATAGAACTTGCTGGAAAAACTTTAGGTATTATTGGTTTTGGTAGAATTGGACAAGAAGTTGCAAAAAGAGCTATAGGTCTCGGTATGAATGTTTTAGCTCATGACAAAAATATTACAGAAGCTAATATCACATTAAATTTCTTTAATGGTGATAAAAAAACATTTTCACTAGAAACTATATCTTTGGAGGATGTTTTAGAAGGGTCTGATTTTGTAACATTACATATACCAAAAACAGGAGAAAAAGCAGTGATTGGTGCAGAAGAAATTGGACTTATGAAAACAGGAGCTGGAATTATTAATACCGCCAGAGGAGGTGTTATTGATGAAGATGCTTTAATGTTCTCTCTTGACAAAGGAAAATTATCTTATGCAGCACTTGATGTTTTTGAAAATGAACCAACACCAAGCATGCATCTTCTAATGAATCATAGTATTTCTTTAACCCCACATATTGGAGCTGCTACCCAAGAAGCTCAAGACAGGATAGGAACGGAACTTGCAGAAAAAATAATTGCTTATTTCAAAAAGTAAACAATGGCAAAAATCAGACCATTTAAAGCTATTAGACCAACAAGAGACAAAGCAAACCTTGTAGCTTCCAGATCTTATTTAAGTTATTCTGATGAGTCGTTAAAAGAAAAATTAGACAATAATCCTTTTACTTTTTTACACATTATAAATCCTGATTATAATCAGAAGAAAAAAAACAATGGTATTGATAAATTTGATCTGGTAAAAGGCAAGTTTAACACTTTTGTAAGTGATAAAACTCTCTTTCAAGAGGAAAAGGAAAGTATCTACATATATCAGCAAATAAAGGAAGATGTTACTTTTACCGGATTTATTGCTGCTACTTCAGTAGATGACTATTTGGATGGAAAAATAAAAATACACGAACAGACTCTTACAAAAAGAGAAGAAATGTTCAAAAACTATCTGCAAACTACAGGATTTAATGCTGAACCTGTTCTACTTACTTATTCAGATAATTCTGTTATTTCTGGTCTTATTTCTGAAAAAATAAAAAACAGAGCAGAATACGAATTTACTACAACAAATAAAGTTTGTCATAAATTATGGGTTGTAAACAATTCAGATGAAATTAAAGTTATGGTTTCAGAATTTAATAAAATTAATAAAATTTATATAGCGGATGGACACCACCGTTCTGCTTCTTCTGCTCTTCTTTGTCAGAATATAAGAAAAGAAAATACAGAGTTTAATCCAGAAGATAGTTTCAACTTTTTTATGAGTTATTTTATTGAAGAAAGCCAGTTAAGAATAATAAACTTTAATAGATTAATAAAACATACAAACGGACAAACTGCAAATGAGCTAATCTATAAAATTGAAGAATCCTATTCTGTAAAAAAGATGGGAAAGGAAATCTACTCCCCTACTTTAAAAAATGAAATAAGTATGTATTTCGGAGGGAATTGGTATTCCTTAATTGCACATTCCAAAAAGTATAATTCTACTTCCGAAAGTTTAGATCCATCCATCTTATCTGAAAGTATATTATCTCCTATTTTAGGAATTATAGATGAAAAAACGGACTCAAATATTAGTTTCTATGATGGTACTATTCCTTTAGATGAACTAAGAAAGAAGGTAGATAATCAGGAATATTCAATTGCATTTATTTTAAAACCAATTGATATAAAATCTTTAAAAAAAGTTGCTGATAATAACGAAATAATGCCTCCTAAAAGTACTTATATCGAACCAAAACTAAGGTCAGGATTAACTATCTACAAACTAGACTAATGGGTATTTCTGAAAATATTCAGAAGATTAAATCTGAAATTCCTGTTGAAGTTACATTAGTAGCTGTATCAAAAACAAAACCAATTTCTGACATACTTAAAGCTTATGATTCTGGTCAAAGAATATTTGGTGAAAATAAAGTGCAGGAATTAACAGAAAAACACACAAAACTAGCAAAAGACATTCAGTGGCATATGATTGGACATTTACAGACAAATAAAGTTAAATATATTGCTCCTTTTGTAAATTTAATACATGCATTAGATTCTGAAAAACTACTAAAAGAAATAGATAAAAGAGCAAAACAACACGATAGAAAAATTGATTGCTTGTTACAAGTTCATATTGCAAAAGAGGAACATAAATTTGGGATAGTTCCGTCTGAGGTTTCAGAATTTATTGAAAAGTCAGAAAAATATAAAAATGTAAATATTATCGGACTTATGGGAATGGCTACTTTTACATCTGATAAAGTACAAATTGAATCAGAATTTAAAGAATTAAATACTTTATTTTCTAATTTTGACAAATTAAAAGTACTTTCAATGGGTATGAGTGGAGATTATAAAATAGCAATTGAGAGTGGAAGTACAATGGTTAGAGTTGGAAACACTATATTTGGAAACAGAAATTATTAAACTAGAAAATGAGTAAAAAAGTTATATCTACACTAAAAGCACCACAAGCAATCGGTCCTTATAGCCAAGCAATCATGTCAGAAAATACACTTTATTGTTCCGGTCAAATTGCTATAAATCCTGAAAACGGAGAATTAGTTTTAGAGAATATAACAAAGGAAACTACACAAGTTATGAAAAATATTTCAGAAGTTTTAAAAGCTGTAAAAATGGATTTTAGTAATGTTGTAAAATGTTCTATTTTCATGAAAGACATGGAGCAATACTCAAAGATAAATGATGTATACGCCAAGTATTTCACTGACAATCCTCCTGCCAGAGAAGCTGTACAAGTTTCTGTTTTACCATTAAATGTGAATGTTGAGATTTCAGTAATTGCTGTGAAATAAATGGACCTATTTAAGGAAATAATAAAAGGAAATAAAGTAGCTCTGGCAAAGGGTATTACTCTTTTAGAAAGTTCCTTAAGTTCGGATACACTATTAGCACAAAAACTACTTGAAAATTGTTTACCAGAAAGTGGAAACTCCATCAGAATTGGAATTACAGGAGTTCCTGGTGTTGGAAAAAGTACTTTTATCGAATCCTTTGGGAAACTTTTAACTAATAAAGGACACAAAGTTGCAGTACTTGCTATTGATCCTACATCTGAAAAAACTTTTGGCAGTATTTTAGGAGATAAAAGTAGAATGCATCAACTTTCTGTTGATGAAAATGCATTTATTCGTCCCTCTCCTTCTGCAGGAACTTTAGGTGGAGTAGCTAGTAAAACTAAAGATAGTATCGTGCTTTGTGAGGCTGCAGGATTTAATATTATTTTAGTAGAAACAGTTGGTGTTGGTCAGTCAGAAACTACCGTAAGTAATATTTGCGATTTCTTTTTACTTCTGATGCTTGCGGGAGCAGGAGATGAATTACAAGGAATAAAAAGAGGAATAATGGAACTTGCTGATATGATTGTAATCAGTAAGGCAGAAGGAGATAATTTGCAAAAATCCAAAAACGCAAAACAAGAATACCAAAGAGCTTTACATCTTTTTCCTGCAATGGAAAATGGTTGGACTCCAAAAGTTTCTGTTTGTTCTGCATTAGAAAACACAGGTATTACAGAAATTTGGGAAGTAATTAAGGAATATAATTCTAAGATGGATGCGTCTGATTGGAAAACAGGAAGAAGAGAAAGACAAAACATCTACTTTTTACACCACACAATAAAAGAAGAATTAGGAAACAAAAAATACAATTCTCTTAAATCAGAAGGAAAACTAGATGTTTTGGAAACAAAATTATCAGAAGGAAAAACTATTTTTCAGATTATTGAAAAAATTTAATTAATATTTCTTTTCATTAATAAAACAAATACATCTTTTCTTTTTTCTTCCATTTTGTTTGACTTCTGTAATCTACAAAATATATTTTCACATCAGATTGGCTAGCATAATCAGTAAAAAATATTTTTTTATCTGCTTGTGATGAGTAATCTACAAAAAACCAATTACCATCATTCTTCCCTGCTTGGGATGAATAATCTACTTTATAAACACATAAATCCGCCTGACTTTCATAGTCAACAACAAATACTTTTACGTCTGCCTGGCTAGAGTATTCTACTGAATAAACTTTTTGAGCAGAAACGCTAATTGTAAGAAAAGTTAAAACAATTATTAAAGGTATATTTTTCATAGTCTTTATATTTAAATGAATTTTCAAATATAATAAAATTAGTAAGATTTGTTATTCTGTTTACTACATAAAAAATAAGTATATTTGTCAGCTGAAAAACGAAAAAACAAAAAATGACAAAAGTTTCTGATAGATTAAATCGATTATCCGAATCTGCAACTCTTGCAATGGCCAGAATGAGTAGAGAATTAAAAGCAGAAGGTAAAGATGTAATACCTCTAAGTTTAGGAGAACCAGATTTTGACACTCCTGATTTTGTGAAAGAAGCAGCAAAAAAAGCAGTAGATGATAATTTTTCTCATTACACAGCTGTTCCAGGCCTTTTGGAACTAAGAACTGCAATAGTAAATAAATTTAAAAGAGATAACGAGCTAGATTTTACAGCAGAACAAATTGTTGTTTCTACTGGTGCAAAGCAATCTTTAGCAAATATTTGTCTTTCATTATTAAACCCTGAAGATGAAGTGCTTTTACCCGCACCTTATTGGGTTAGTTATGCTGATATTGTAAACTTATCCGAAGGAACTCCAGTTGAAATATCTTCTTCTGTAGAAAATGACTTTAAAGTTACTGCTTCAGAAATTGAAGATAAAATAACAGACAAAACAAAGATTTTGATGTTTTCATCTCCTTGCAACCCGTCAGGTACAGTTTACACAAAAGAAGAACTTACGAAAATTGCTGAGATGTTGAAAAACTACCCTGATATTTATATAATTTCTGATGAAATATATGAACATATAAATTTTACTGAGAGTCATTTTAGCATTGGTACAATTCCTTATCTGAAAGATAGAGTTATTACAGTAAATGGTGTATCAAAAGGATTTGCCATGACGGGTTGGAGAGTAGGTTTTATTGGAGCTCCTTTATGGATTGCGAAAGCTTGTAGTAAGATTCAAGGACAGATAACTTCTGCTACTTGTGCGGTTGCACAAAAAGCTACTCAAGCAGCTGTAAATGCAAACCCGGAAGTTACTACTGAAATGAAAAATATATTTCTGAAAAGAAGAGATTTAGTTTTGGAGAAATTAAATGAAATTGAAGGAATCAAATGTAATGTACCTCAAGGAGCATTTTATTTATTTCCGGATGTAAGTTACTATTTTGGTAAATCTGATGGGAAAAACACAATAAATTCTT
>CABXPN010000008.1 GCA_902514225.1 uncultured Bacteroidota bacterium | reverse complement strand
ACATACAAAAACAAAACAAAATACAACAAAAGAGATTATAATATATATCTTTGCCGTTATGAGTATATTTGAAGAAAATAATTTTAAAAACACGAGTGTTTCTGAATTAGGAGAGTTTGGATTAATTGACCACATAACTAAAGATTTTTCCATAAAGAATAAAAGTAGTGTAAAAGGAGTGGGGGATGATGCTGCTGTTTTGGATTTTTCAGATAAAAAATATCAGTTATTAAGCACAGATATGTTAGTTGAAAATGTTCATTTTGATTTATCATATACACCATTAAAACATTTAGGATATAAATCAGTAGCGGTCAATGTTTCCGATATCTGTGCTATGAACGGAAAAGCGACTCAGATTACTGTTAGTATTGCTATTTCTAACAGATTTCCGATAGAGGCGATAGAAGAATTATATTCAGGAATTCATTTAGCTTGCGAAAAATATAATGTAGATTTGGTAGGTGGAGATACTACTTCTTCTATTAGTGGATTAATAATTTCTATTTCTGTGGTTGGAGAAGTTGATAAAGAAAAAATAACTTACAGAAACGGAGCTAATGTAAATGATCTTGTGGTTTGTACTGGTGATTTGGGAGCCGCATACTTAGGGCTACAAATATTAAAAAGAGAAAAACAAATATTTTTAGATAACCCTGGAGTGCAACCAGATTTACAAGGAAATGACTATTCCTTACAAAGACAATTAAAGGCGGAAGCTAGAGTAAAAATTATTGAAATATTAAAGCAGTTAAAAATTACACCAACATCAATGATTGATATTTCTGATGGATTAACTTCTGAAATTCTTCATCTTTCAAAACATTCTGATGTGGGAATAACAATTTATGAAGATAAACTACCAATTGACCACACCACAATGAATTTAGCGCGAGATTTAAAATTAAATCCAATATTTTGCGCTTTAAATGGTGGTGAGGATTATGAGCTATTGTTTACTATTTCTCAAGATCATTATGGAAAACTAAAGAAGGATGTTGATTTTACCATTATAGGTCATGTTACAGATAAGTCAGAAGGAGACAATTTTATAACTAATGACAACACATCTCACCCGATAACTGCACAAGGTTGGGATCCTATAAAAACAGATAGTTAATTCTTGCGGGTAATTGACTGAAGGCGATAATTTCTTTTTACGTCAATAAAGATTTTAACCAAACATTATAATTTATCACATCTGTATCATCAGGTTGTTCATCAGTAATAACCTTTGATAAAGATTTACTTGTTCATTAAATCTTCAATCTCATCAGCTTCAATTGGGATATTTTTCATCAAATCATTCGGGCCATTTTTTGTTACCAAAATATCATTTTCAAGTCTAATCCCTAATTCTTCCTCCAATATATAAATTCCTGGTTCGCAAGTAAAAACCATTCCCTCTTTCATTGGCCAATCAAAATTTCCTACATCATGAACATCTAACCCTAAATAATGAGATGTTCCATGCATAAAATATTTTCGAAATAAGGGATTTTTAGGATCTTGCTTCATCACATCATGTTTATCTAAAAGTCCTAATTTTATTAATTCTGACTCCATGATTCTACCAACTTCTTGGTTATATTCTTTAAATATTGTTCCAGGAGCAAGCATTTTGGTAGCTTCTTTCATTACATGAAGTACAGAATTATAAACCGCTTTTTGTCTTTTGGAAAATCTTCCGTTTACTGGAACTGTTCTTGTTAAATCAGAAGCGTAATTTGCATATTCTGCACCAAAATCCATTAGTAGAATATCTCCATCTTTACACTCTTTATTGTTTTCGATATAATGTAAAACACAAGAATCTCTGCCAGACCCTATAATTGGCTGATAGGCAAACCCGGCAGAACGATTTCTAAGGAATTCGTGCATTAATTCTGCCTCAATTTCGTATTCTGTAACTCCTGGTTTTATAAAAGGAAGGATTCTTTTAACTCCTTTTTCGGTTATGTTACAAGCATTTTGCATTAAAGATATTTCTGTACTTGATTTAATAGATCTTAATTCGTGCATAATAGGAGCAACTTCTAAAATTTCTTTTCCAGAGAACTTCTTAGTAATCATATTTCTGAACCTATCATCTCTTGTTTGTACTTCAGATGCGGAACGACTATGAATATTTTTATTTACATAAACTCCTCTGCTTTTATTTATAAGTTTTTTTAGTTTCTCTTCCATCTCCGAAAGCCAATAAACAGAAAAGATCCCAGATGTTTTAAGAGCCTGTTCTTTTGTAAGTTTTGCTCCCTCCCAAATAGCAATATGTTCATTTGTTTCTTTTAAAAATAAAATTTCCTTTTCATCATTGTCTGGAAAAATTACCAATACACTTTCTTCTTGATCAATACCAGAAAGCCAGAATAAATCATTGTTTTGTCTGAACGGCATTGTACCATCTGCATTAGTTGGCATTACATCATTCGAATTAAAAATTGCGATTGTATTTGGTTTTAATTGCGCAGAGAACTTCTTTCTGTTTTCTGTAAACAACTGATTATTAATTGGCAGGTATTTCATTTTTTGTGATTTTAGTGAAACCAAAAGTAAGAAAATTTATTATTATGTTTGATGATTCTGCATTTGAATTTTTGAATTAAATCTACTCTTTTTTCATCCTTGAATACTATATTTGCAAGCTAAACATTTAATTTATTCAAACAATGACTAATGGATTATCATCTTCTTCAGTAGGAAGAAAAGTATTAATGGCCTTATCGGGTTTTTTCTTGTTGATTTTTTTATTTCAACATTTTGTAATTAATCTACTATCAGTTGTTAGCCCTAGTAGTTTTAATGAGGCGTCTCATTTTATGGGAACAAATTCAATTATTCAGTTTCTAATACAGCCAATTTTATTATTTGGTGTACTATTTCATTTAGGGATGGGAATGTATTTGGAAAGTAAAAATAGAGCCGCACGACCTATAAAATATGCAATGTATAAGCCAGCTGAAAATTCAAATTGGATGAGTAGAAATATGTTAATCACAGGAATCATGATTATGTTATTTTTAGGATTACATTTTTACGATTTCTGGTTACCAGAGATAAAAGATAAATTTATTGATGGAAAGTGGGATGATCTAACAAAATATTTTCCTCATCTGCAACATAAATTTCAAGATTTAATTAGAGTAATAATTTACTGTGTTTCTTTTGTATTTTTATCTTTACATTTACTACATGGTTTCCAATCGGCATTTCAATCTGCAGGATTTAACCACAATAAATACACACCAACAATTAAGAAATTAGGAAATTTATATGCAATTATTATTCCAGCAGGATTTGTATTTATTGCTTTGTTCCATTATTTCAATCAGTTATAAAAATATAAAAAACAAACTATGTCAGTTTTAGATTCTAAAATTCCAGAAGGCCCATTAAAAGATAAATGGACTAATCATAAAAACAAGATTGATCTTGTTAATCCAGCAAACAAAAGGAACATTGATATTATAGTTGTTGGAACTGGATTAGCCGGAGGTTCAGCTGCCGCATCCCTTGCAGAAATGGGATACAATGTAAAATCATTTTGTTATCAAGATTCTCCAAGAAGAGCGCATTCTATTGCTGCACAAGGAGGAATTAATGCAGCGAAAAACTATCAAAACGACGGGGATTCTGTTTACCGATTATTTTATGATACGGTAAAAGGAGGTGATTACAGATCGAGAGAAGCAAATGTTCATAGATTAGCAGAGGTATCTGGAAATATTATTGATCAATGTGTAGCGCAAGGAGTTCCATTTGGTAGAGATTACGGAGGTCTTTTAGATAACAGATCGTTTGGTGGAGTTTTAGTTTCCAGAACATTTTACGCTAAAGGACAAACAGGACAACAGTTATTATTAGGAGCTTACTCAGCATTAAACAGACAAATTACAAAAGGAAAAGTTACTATGTACAACCGTCATGAAATGGTTGAATTGGTAAAAGTAGATGGAAAAGCAAGAGGAATTATTGCTAGAAACCTAGAAACAGGAGAACTAGAAAGACATTCGGCACATGCTGTTGTTATTGCAACTGGTGGTTACGGGAATGTATTTTTCTTATCAACAAATGCAATGGGATCGAATGCTACTGCAGCTTGGAAAATTCATAAAAAAGGAGCACATTTTGCAAATCCTTGTTATACTCAAATCCACCCAACTTGTATTCCAAGAAGTGGTGAGCATCAATCTAAACTGACTTTAATGTCAGAATCATTAAGAAATGATGGTAGAATTTGGGTTCCTAAAAACATGGATAATGTAAAATCAATCCGTGATGGGAAATTAAAACCAACTGATTTATCAGAAGAACAAAGAGATTATTACTTAGAAAGAAGATATCCTGCATTTGGGAACTTAGTACCAAGAGATGTAGCATCAAGAGCAGCAAAAGAAAGATGTGATGCTGGTTTTGGAGTAAATAAAACAGGAGAGGCGGTATATTTAGATTTCGCTTCAGCAATCCAAAGATATGGAAAACAAGAGGCGGCAATTGCACGAATTGAAAACCCTTCGGATGAAAAGATAATAGAATTAGGTGCGGCAGTAATTGAGTCAAAATATGGTAATCTTTTCCAGATGTATGAAAAGATTGTAGCTCAAAATCCGTACAAAACTCCAATGATGATTTACCCTGCAGTACACTATACAATGGGTGGTGTTTGGGTGGACTATAACTTGATGACTTCTGTTGAAGGTTGTTATTGTATTGGAGAAGCAAATTTCTCTGATCATGGAGCAAACAGACTTGGAGCTTCTGCTTTAATGCAAGGATTAGCAGATGGTTATTTTGTGCTTCCTTATACTATTGGTGACTACCTCTCTAATGAAATCAGAACGGGAGAAATACCTACAAATACTCCTGAATTTGATGCTGCTGAAAAAGAAGTATCGGATAGAATTGAAAAATTGATGAATATTAAAGGAACAAAATCTGTTGATCATTTCCATAAACTTTTAGGAAAAGCAATGTGGGAATATGTTGGAATGGCAAGAAATGAAGAAGGTCTTAAAAAAGCAATGTCAGAGATTAAGCAAATCCGCACAGACTTTTGGAATGATGTAAGAATTCCTGGAGATAAAAACTCTTTAAATCCTGAATTAGAAAAAGCGGGTAGAGTTGCAGATTTCTTAGAACTAGGAGAGCTTTTTGCAAAAGATGCGCTACACAGAAATGAAAGTTGTGGTGGTCATTTCCGTGAAGAATCAGTAGAGGAAGATGGAGAACAAAAAGGAGAAGCAAAAAGAAATGATAAAGATTTTGCATATGTAGCGGCTTGGGAATATAAAGGAGAACCTGCAGATGCTGTAATGCATAAAGAAGATTTAGAGTTTAACGATATTGAATTGAAACAAAGATCATATAAATAAAGATATGGATTTAACATTAAAAGTCTGGAGACAGAAAAATAGAGAAGATAAAGGAGGTTTAGAAACTTATAAGGTTACTGGAATTTCAGAGCATTCTTCTTTCTTAGAAATGCTTGATGTGATGAATGAGCAATTGATAATGGAAGGTACAGAACCTGTCGCTTTTGATCATGATTGCCGTGAGGGAATTTGTGGTACTTGCTCACTTTATATTAATGGAGAGGCTCATGGCCCTGATAGAAAAGTAACTACTTGTCAGCTGCATATGCGTATGTTTAAAGATGGAGAAACTATTTATATTGAACCTTGGCGTTCGGCAGCAATGCCCGTAATTAAGGATCTAATTGTGGATAGAAGTTCATTTGAAAGAATTCAACAATCTGGTGGTTTTGTTTCTGTAAATACTTCAGGAAATACACAAGATGCAAATGCATTGCCAATCCCAAAAATGAATGCTGATAAAGCGTTTGATGCTGCCGCTTGTATTGGATGTGGAGCTTGTGTTGCTACTTGTAAAAACTCTTCTGCTATGTTGTTTGTATCAGCTAAAGTCTCTCAGTTTGCTTACTTACCACAAGGGCAAGCAGAATCAAAACAAAGAGTACTTAATATGGTTGAGCAAATGGACAAAGAGGGTTTTGGAAATTGCACAAATACAGGAGCTTGTGAGGTTGAATGCCCAAAAAGTATTTCTATTGAATATATTGCAAAAATGAATAGAGAATATTTATCGGCATCTTGTTCTTCACAGGAGTAAAAGGTTGTATTCCTGCTATCCCTACTTTTCTTCACTCATATTTACATTATTATCTTGATAATCTTGTAATCTTAATTTAAGATTCTCACGTATATTCATCCAGTATAAGTTATAGTCTCCTGGGTGATAATTCCTACTTGGGTATAAATTTAATATAATATTATTTGGTTTTTTTAACCAGATTAGACCTTTATGATTATATATAGAGAGAGTTTCTTTAAATGACAAGATTCTATTTGGTAATAAAATACCATTATGTAATTTCTTATCGCTAGATATAGTATCATTTCTCCATGTTATTGGATTAACTGACGCAATATGATCACCATACACCCAATTATTTGGATAATTAAATTCTGAGAAAGTTCTCCATGAAAGAAAACAATCTAAATCTGTTGATTCAGAACAAGGGAGAATTGAACTAAAATCTTTTTCAACGTTCATACCAATTAAATAACTAAGGATTAGTTTCTTTGAAAGTAATTTGTCTTTTGAGATATATTCTGTAATTAACCTCATTGCATGATTTGTTCCTTGGCTGTGAGCCGCTATAATAAAATCTTGATTATTATTCATCTCTTTGATGAAATATCTGAATGCTTGTAGCACGTCATTATACGCAAGATTAAATGCTTTATATCCATTTATTGTATCGACATAAGAATGTATATGCATTTGTCTGTAATGTGGAGCGTATATATTACCTATACCAGCAAAACAAGATGCTTGATTTTCTAAACTTAATTGTATTACCTGATCATCTTTAAAAGATGAAGTATCTGAATTCCAATTATCTGAAGTATATAATGTTGTTGGGTGTATAAAGAAAATGTTGATTCCTTTATCTTCTTCTTTCTCAATTCCTTTTGGAAGTAGATCTTGATAATTATTATAATCATCTCTAAAAGCCCAGTTATTTAATTCAGAATAATCAAGCTGAAAGTCATTTTTTTTCTCCTGAAAATCTACTGAAGGGTGTGTATTTTCTTTTACTAATATTGATATAGTTGTGTGTATATTGCAACCAAATAATGTTAGTGTTAGAAAGATTGTGAATTTCTTCATAACTGCAAAAATAGAAACTTTGTTGAAAATTTTCTAATCTTTACCTTGGAAGATTGCTGTAATACTGATATCTATACATTTTATCAGTCTAAATAATTTTCAAAAAAAGACACTCATTTTGAAAATTTAATTTCTAAAATTTCCGAAACGGATATTATTTTACTGCCCGAGATGTTTAATACTTCTTTTTGTTCAAATTCAAATCACTTAGCAGAAAACATGGATGGCAAAATTATTAATTGGATGAAAGAAATTTCTAAGTAAAATACTATTTAAGAGTATTTTACTTATTAACAATATTTTAAAAAGATAGTGATTAAATAATTTCGTAGAACTGATTTATATATATTTACTGAATATTAATCAAAACTTATTTATTATGAAAAAATTATTATTTATTACTGCTTTATCTTTTACCGTTTTAACAGTTCAATCGCAATCTATATCAGATAACCTCCCAGGAGTTTATTATTCAAATAGTGATTGGGTAAAATTAAATTCAAATGGGACAGGCTCTTTATATGTTACCAATTCTTTATTACCTTTAGGGAATTTTTCTTTTAACTGGACAAGTAATGATGATCAAGTAACTATTCGTTATATACATCCTGAATATGGATATGAAGAGATGAAATGGTGTTATTACTATAAGAGAGATGGTGTTTTAAAACTGGAATTTCCTACTATGAGTTATGGTGTAATTTTTAAGAAAAGATAAAACTCTAATTTATCCTTAAAACCCTCATCTTTTAATTTGAGGGTTTTTATTTTTCAAATAGTATTCAGGTAAAGCTTTTCCACTTTATCCCTTGCCCACTGAGTTTTTCTTAAAAAATTAAGGCTCGATTTTATAGAAGGATTACTATTAAAACAATTAATTCTTATTTCCTCTCCTAATTCTTCCCAACCATATTCTTTTACCAAAAACTCAAGCATATCTACTAATCGTATTCCGTTTAAAGGATTATTTATTTGAGAATTATCCATGTTAGTTTTATCCTTCATTATAAATTATCTCCTCCTGCTTTTTGAGTTTTTGTTTTTCTTTCTATTAGCAAAAAACTCTTGTTTTTTTCTATTCTTTTCCTTTTCGAATGCTTTCTTCTCTTGAGCGTTCATAGGTTTCTCTGTTTGAGGAAAAGGTTGATCTTTTATTTCGGTAATTTGTTTTCCGATTAGCTTTTCAATATCTCTAACATAAGCATTTTCTTCTGGTTCGGAAATAGAAATAGAGATACCTTTTTTCCCTGCTCTACCACATCTCCCTATTCTGTGTACATAACTTTCGGGTTCGTTTGGTATGTCATAATTCATCACATGTCTTAGTTCATTTATGTCAATTCCTCTAGCAGCAATATCAGTAGCTACTAATACTCTTATTTTACCATCTTTAAACGATTTTAAAGCATCTTGTCTTTGGTTTTGCGATTTATCCCCATGTATTGCAGCTGATGTAATTTTCTGTTTTTGCAAGTTTCGTACAATTCGGTTTGCTCCATGTTTAGTTCTTGAAAAAACTAATATTTGCTGTATTTTACTATTATCTAAAATATGAAATAGTAAATCTTTTTTACTACTTCTGTTTGTGTAATAAATATATTGCTGAATAGTTTCTGCAGTAGAAGAAACTTGGTCGACCGATACATTTTTCGGATTACTAAGAATAGTTTTAGATAGACCTAATATTTTATCAGGCATTGTAGCAGAAAAGAAAAGAGATTGCCTTTTTTCAGGAAGCATTTTTATTATTTTCTTAATATCATGAATAAAACCCATATCCAGCATTCTATCCGCTTCATCTAAAACAAAATAACCTACATCTTTTAAAGATATATACCCCTGTCCGATTAAATCTAACAACCTACCAGGAGTAGCAATTAAAACATCTACTCCAGCATTTAACCTTTTTACCTGTTTCATTTGTTTTACACCACCGTAAATAACAGTATTTTTTATTTCGTTGTATTTTGCATAATCCGTAAAATTTTCAGCAATTTGTATGGCAAGTTCTCTGGTTGGAGTAACTATTAAAGATCTAATTTTTCTTTTACTATTATTGTTTTTTTCTTTTTCAAGATGATGTAAAATAGGAAGCGCAAAAGCAGCTGTTTTTCCCGTTCCTGTTTGTGCAGTTCCGAGCACATCACTTCTTTGCAGGATTAACGGAATAGCTTTCCCTTGAATAGATGTTGGTGTTTTATATTTTTGGTCCTTAACTGCTTTTAATAAAGCGTGGGATAGTTTTAAATCTTCAAATATCATATAGTATTCCTTTTGTGGAATTATTTTTTGCAAAGGTAGGGTAATAGATTGAATAAAACTAAAAGGTTCGAATCCTGCTGCCCCGACTTTTTTCTGTTTTATATTACCCATAAATTTTCTGTATGTTTGTTGTATGAAAAAATTAGTTTTAATATTTAGTATCATACTTGTATCACTTACAAGTATGACTGTTATTGTAGATTTATATACTAAAGAAAAGATAGATAATTTTATTAATGAGGTCTATACCGAGATATATGAAATAGGAGATTTCCATACAATGTTAACATTACATTATTATAATCTTTATGATTTTGATTACACAGATGGACAAACAACAAGATTTAGAAACGTAGTATTAGATAATCCAAGTTTATTGTATAAAACACTTGATGTTTATGGAGAATATATGATTCGTCAAATAAATTCTCGTTTTTCTTATAAATGTAAAAATTGCAAAAAAGATTTAGAATTGGAAGAGAAGGAAGATCCTAGAAATAATCCTAATATAAATGATCCTTTGCATAGACTTAAGATGGATCATGATTCAAAGTTCAGAGATAATGCGTGGTGTAGAAATGCTAATATAATTAATCATACGAATCAATCATTTAAGAGAGTAGAATTTTGGGAGAGATTTATAAAAAAGATTGATGGTTATAATGAATTAGCAGATAATCTACTTTCTTTACCAGATAATGACTTAAATTATTATATTTTATCAAATAATATAGGTTCCAGTCCTTATGAATTCAATATTTATTTAAAAGAACAACATTTTTTAGATAATTATACCGAAGGAGGATATATGTTTGATTATGATGGTTTTAACGCGTCTTTAGATCACACACAATTTCCAGGTGATGCTTTAATGTTAATCACTAGAGTGTATAATTATGATAAATCTTGGACCCCAAGAAAGTCCTTAACTGAGTTAAAAAAGTTTTCTTTGTTAATGAAGAAGAAGATTATAGAAGTAAACAATTTAAATTAATTATTTTTAAAAGTTTTTTCTAATCAGAAAATCCAATTAATTTTTTAAGTTTGTTTTAGTAGATTTATTCTTAAAGACAGGTAAACACGAATTTGTTTTTGTGAACGCATCAGAATTAAATCATCAAGGCAAATCACCAAACCATCTGCAGCAAAATTATACTATTGATATTCTAACTTCAAAGGAAGATTATAAAAGACATAAACTACTAAAACCTTGGTATGATAATATCGAATATTGTATAAAAAAAACAAAACCAACCCCAAGAATATTAGATAAATCACAATTAGACTTAAGATAATTTGTTTGATTCACATATTTGTGTGTACATTTGTCACAAATATGTAAACAATGAAATTAGATTTAGATTTTGAATTAACAAAGACTGATAAATTATTAAGAAAGTTTGAAGATATTCACAACTTCATATATGCAAATGATGGACTTTCCACTCAACAAACTTTAGAAGAATTTATTAAGATTCTCTTCGTCAAAATAATTGACGAAAAGAAGAAAGAAAAAAAATTCTACATTGATGATGGTGAATTTGAAAAAATAAAAAATTCAAAAGAATCAGAGAAATTTACACAAAGAATCAACAATCTATTTTCTAAAACAATCCAAGAATATTCTGATTTATTCGATAACGAAGATAGAATAAAATTAAGTCCTTTAGCATTGGCTAACACAATTAATAAGTTGCAAGATTTTTCATTAATCAATTCTTCAAATGATGCTAAAGGATTGGCATTTCAAAAATTCTTATCACATCAAGAAAAAGATGGTAGAGGTCAATTTTTTACTCCAGAAGCGATAATTGATTTTTGTGTAAGTATACTTCAACCTAAACCAAATGAAAGCATAATCGACCCAGCTTGTGGAAGTGGAGGATTCTTAAATTCATCATTAAATTTTATTTTAAAAAACAATAAAGGAGTAGATATAGAAAAAATAATCTCTAAGAATCTTTATGGTTTTGATATAAACAAAAGTATTGCTAGAATAGCTAAAATGAAATTATTGCTAGAAGTAAATGTTGAAACAAATATAAGATGTGTTAATTCATTGAAAGACTATGATGAAGTTTTGTTAAAGGTGAAAAGTGACAATACTTTAAATGGTTTTGATATAGTTCTAACTAATCCTCCATTCGGAACAGCTGGGAAAATTTCAGATAAAAAAATACTTTCAACTTTTGATCTAGGATATAAATGGAAAAAAACTATCAATAATGAGTTTATCAAAACAAATACTCTTCAAAATGGGCAAGTAACTGAAATATTATTTATTGAAAGATGTATTGATTTATTAAAGGAAGGCGGAAGAATGGGGATTGTATTGCCTAATGGTCATTTTGAAAATGCTTCCTTAGAATATTTAAGGTATTATATTAAACAAAGAACAAAAATATTAGGAATAGTAAACCTTCCACAAGAGACATTTATTCCTTACGGGACTGGTGTCAAGACTTCCCTCCTATTTATTCAAAAAGACACCAAAAATGTTGAAAGAAAATATCCTTTATTTTTCAGCCAAATAAGAAAAATAGGTTATCAAGGAAATAAGAATGGAAATGCTATTTATCAAAAAGATGAAAATGGAGAAATATTGCGTGATAAAAATAAAAATCCAATTCTTGACGAAGACTTATCTACAGTAATTAATGATTTTAAAGAATTTCATAATAATAACTATATTGAAACTGAAAATTCATATTCAATTAACTACAATGAATTAAGTGGTCGTTTTGATTATGATTATTATTCTCCACAGTATAGAAAATTAATAGGTCTAATTAAAAAAAATAATGCTGTTCCTTTACATAAGATTGTGGAGGTAATTAAAACTAAAAGTGGAAAATTAAAAAACAAAAATCTGACAGTTGAATACGTTGAATTATCAGATGTTAACACTCCCGCTTTTGAAATAATTAACTCAAAAGAAATGTCTGTCCACGAACTTCCAAGCAGAGCTTCTTATGAGCTAAAAAACGGAGATATAATAACTGCAATTGCAGGAAATTCCATTGGTTCAAGAAAACACGCGACCGCATTAGTAAATTCGGAATTTGAGGGAGCAATTTGCACAAACGGTTTTAGAGTTTTAAGAAATTTTAAAATTGATCCATATTATTTACTTTACTATTTTAAATCAAAATACTTTTTAAATCAAATCTTATTATTAAGAACAGGGGCAGCAATTCCAAATATTTCAGACAAAGATTTTAAGAATTTATTAATTAGTATTCCAAGCGAAAAAATAATTAATGAAATAAGTGAAAAAGTAAAGCAATCATTTGAATTAAGAGAAAAATCAAAAAGAAAACTAAATAGTATTGAATATAAATTAGACTAACCTCTAACTAACAGCAGATCAAAGAAATAATTAGTCTGAAATAACTTTAATATCACATATGCAGAATAATGAACAAATATTAGAAAAACTATACAAAACGGGTACGCGAGAAATCCAACCAATGGAATTAATTCCATTGAAATTTAATTTTAATGGTCTATTTACCAAACAATCAGTGGCATTTGGAGTTATAACCTATTATTTCTGGAAAGATATAAAATATGGAGAATATCTCTTAGAAAGAGTTGAGAAAACAGGTCAAACTGAGGATGATAACCCAAAATATGTTATAAAAAAAATAGGAAAAGATGATGATAGTCCTGATGAGAATGACATGAATATTCTTAAAGATTTTTTGTTAGATTCTGATGAGGGATCATACTCAACTTGTAAGAAATATTTAGAAAGTTATCCTGACACATTACTCAAATGGTTTCAAATAAATAAGACGCAGGGGGGGGGGTAGTGTGGCTCAATGGATTTCATGGACTGAGCTTAGCCTTGAAGAAATAGACAACGCTTAGATGGCTCGCAAATACCTTTCCAAGTCAACATTTATAAAAGGTGTTCAGTGTGAGAAAGCTCTCTATCTTCATAAATTCAATTCTGAATTAGCAGATGAAATATCTCAGCAGCAAGAAGCCGTATTTCAAACAGGAACTAATGTTGGCGTATTAGCTCAAGAATTATTTCCCGGAGGAATAGACGCTAGCCCTAAAGATTATACTAAGTATTTTGAATCTTTCAAGTATACCCAACAATTAATCAATGAAGGAGCAGAAGTTATTTATGAAGCAGGATTTTGTTTTGATTATGTGATGTGTTTTGTAGATGTACTGGTCAAAAAAGATGGGAAATGGCATGCATATGAAGTTAAAAGCTCTACTAAAGTTTCTGAAACCTATATTATTGATGCTTCATTACAGTATTATATTATGAAAAATTCAGGAATAGACATTGCTGATATATCTATTGTTCATATTGACAATAAGTATATAAGAGATGGGGAGATTGATTTAAATCAGTTATTTCATTCGGTTTCTGTAATAAATCAAGCGCAAAACAATAATGATTATGTAAAAAATAAATTAATAACTCTTCATGATACTCTTGCTAAAGATTCAGTGCCTAATATTGATATTGGTAAGCATTGTAGCTATCCGTATGATTGTAATTTTAAAGGTTATTGCTGGAAACACATACCTCAATACTCAATTTTTGATATTTCTCGTTTAAATAAAAAAATAAAGTGGGACTTATATAACAGTAGATACATTGAAATTAAAGATATTCCAATAGACACTAAGCTTTCTGATAATCAAAAGATTGAAATAGATTCTTATATAAATCAAACAGAAATAATACATAAAATTAAAATTAGAGAATTTGTTAATAGCTTATCAAATAATATTTATCATTTAGATTTTGAGACCTATCAATCAGCTGTTCCTCCATTTAATGGCCTTAAGCCATATCAGCAGATTCCTTTTCAATACTCTGCTCATTATGAGAATAATGGCACTATAGAACATTATGAATTCTTAGCTGACCCTTCTAATGATCCTAGAGAAGCTTTTGTTAAAGCTCTAATTAACGATATGAAAAAAGATGGGGATATTCTTGTTTATAATATTGGTTTTGAAAGAGGTAGATTGAATGAGCTAATAAGAATTCTTCCAAAATACCAATCCCAGCTAGAGTCAATTATTGATAGAATGAAGGATTTAATGATTCCATTTAAAGAAAAATGGTATTATGTCCCTGATATGAAAGGTAGTTATTCAATTAAGTATGTTCTACCAGCTCTTGTCCCTTCTCTTTCTTATGATAATTTAGAGATTAATAATGGATCTTTAGCAAGCTCCACATTTGCGCATCTTCATAATATTAGCGATTTGGATCAAATTCATAAAACAAGAAAACACTTACTTGAGTATTGTAAGTTAGATACATTTGCAATGGTCAAGATATTAGAAGTACTGAGATCAGTTTAATTATTTTAAAAAATATTTAACTACTCAGAAAATCCAATTAATTTTTTAAGTTTGTTTTAGTAGATTGATTAGCGGTGCAAAAAGCGGAGCAATTTTTAGTTTAAAAGCTTGCTGTAATCATGTAAATAGGTGTTAGGTTGTAATCCTGTTACCCCGACTTTTTTCTCTTTATATTTCCCATAATATTTCTGTAAGTTTGCTTTATGAAAAATCTTAACATAACACTCATCCAATCCTCACTTTTTTGGGAAGATGTAGAGTTGAACCTTTCTCATTTTGACAAGCTAATTTCAGAAATAAAAGAGACAGATATTATTCTGCTACCTGAAATGTTTAACACTTCTTTTTGTCCAAAGTCCAATCATTTGGCAGAAACTATGGATGACAAAACAGTGAGTTGGATGAAAGAAATCTCTAAAAATAAAGATTGCGCTATTGCCGGAACTTTAATGATAAAAGAAGGAGAAAAAGTATTTAATCGTTTGGTTTGGATTTCAAAAAGTGGAATTATTTACACTTACGACAAACATCATTTGTTCTCACTTATAAAAGAAGAAAGGTACATAAGCAAAGGAGAAAGTAGATTAATTGTAGAAGAATATGGATGGAGGATTTGTCCACTTATTTGTTACGATTTGCGTTTCCCAGTTTTTAGCCGTAATGATGTAGATTATGATTTACTTATTTATTTAGCAAATTGGCCTGTAAAAAGAATTGAGGCTTGGGACACGCTTTTAAAAGCTCGTTCGATAGAAAACCAGTGTTATACTGTTGGTGTAAATAGAATTGGTGAAGATGGTAATAGAGTCCCTTTTAACGGACATACAAAAGTATTTGATGCTTTCGGTAAGGAGTTACTTTCTGCAACTGAAAACATAGAAGAAGTATTGCAAATAAAAATTTCTTTGGATGATTTAAAACTAAAAAGAAGACAAATGAATTTTCTGCAAGATAGAGATGATTTTACTCTACAGTAAACCATTCCAACTCTAAATCCCAATTAGAGCGGATAATAATTTTCTCATGGAAATGATATGTTTTTTCCGCTTGTTTCTTTTCAGCAAAGTTTCCTATATCCCAATATCCATTTTCATTTTTATCCTGAAAAGCTCTGATAGTATATTCTCCTGTTTGTATGTTTTTTAAATTAAATTCAGTTGTATTTTTAAAAGTTTCCTGAACAATTACTTTATTTCCTTTTAAAAGTTGAACAACAATATTTCCACTAAAATCGGATTTCAACGTCAGGTTACCACCTTCAGTTATTGTTGTGTCTTTTGTTATCTCAGTAGAATCAATTTTTTGTAAAGGATTAAAAGTATAAAGATCAATTGTGATATCAACTCCCGCAACTATCACTTTATCCGTAAAAGATATAATCTCCCCATCATGATAAAGATAATCATCCCCAGAAAGAGAAACTATTTTGTAAATTCCTTCAATTATATTATTGAAAACAACATATCCATCTATATTTGGTTTACCCACATAATTAGGTGTTGTTTTAAAGATTAAAGAATCAGGAGTGTCAGATTTATACAATAAAACCCAATGGTCTTTTTCATCTTCATGTGTAAGGGAATTCTGTAGAAAAACTTCTAATGTATATAAATTTAATCCTTCATCAAAAGTATAAATTTCATCAATAAATGTTGTTATAACATTTCCTTCTGTAAGGTCTTTTATACAATTACCTAAACTGACTTCATAATGTAATTTAGGAGATATAGAGTCCTTAATAATTATCTCTAATGTATTCCCCTTTATTTTATGAGAAACTTCATTTAAAGTAGGTGAAGTAAAGAAATTCCCAATAAACTCATGTTCTTGTATTCTCTCATCAAACACAAAGGTAAGTTTAGTTTCTTTATTATTATTTATCTCAATATGTTGATATCGATCAATACAATTAGGAGGAGTTGTGTCTTTTTCTCCACCAGTAGGAGCTACCATATTTGCACAACCGCTAAATAGTAAAACAATAAAAATAGAGAAGTATAATTTCATATCAGCAAATATAACATTAAGCAATTGCAATTGTAACAATACTAACTTTAATCCCTTTAATTTGTTGTAAAGTATGTGCACAAGATTCTAAGGTGGAACCAGTTGTTACCACATCATCAATTACTAAAATATGTTTGTTTTTTAGTTTTTCTACATCCGTAATTTGGAATACTTCCCCAACATTTACCCATCTACTATATTTATTCTTTTTGGTTTGAGATTCAGTATCTACAGTTCTTTGTAGAGTTGTTGAATCTATTTCTGTTTTCATTATTTCTTGTATTCCCTTTGCGATACACATACTTTGATTGTATCCTCTTAGTTTTTCCTTTTTAGGATGTAGAGGAACAGCTATTATATAGTCGATATGTTTTAGAAATTCACTTTCTCCAATTTCGTATGCAATTTGTTTTCCTAAATAAATTCCTACTTCTTTATTTTCTTCATACTTTAGTGCGTGTATCATTTTTTGTAATGGACTATCTTTTACAAATTCATACAATGCTGCCGCATGATTTAACTGAATTTTCCCCCAAAATAGTTTCTGTAAGTTGTTATCCTTTGTTTTAAAATGATTTGTTTTTGTGATGTGAAATTGGCAAATAGAACAAATACATTTTTCGTGTTTTAGTAGAGGATTATTACAACCTAAACAAATTTTAGGATAAATAAGAGAAATGAAATCATCAAAAAGTGAGGTGAACCACATAAATTGGCATAAAAAAGAGGTCTTAAGAAGACCTCTTGATTATTATTTTATCCACATTTACTATATCCGCAATTAACACATTTCAGACATCCTTCAGAGTAAATTAGTCCTTCTGTTTCACATTCAGAACAAGTATGATCATCTGCTTTAGTCCCATCAGGAATAAATGTTTTAAGAGCTCTTACCACTCCACTTTTCCAAGTGTTGATGTTTTCATCATAAAGGTTCATTTTACCAATCAAATCAACAACATATTGTATTGGCATTCCATGACGTAATACTCCAGAAATTAGTTTTGCATAGTTCCAGAACTCTTTATCAAAAGAACGAGATAATCCACCAAATGTAACTTTATACCCTTCTTTATCTTCATATTGGAAATCATATTGACTATTCCCGTCAGCTCTTTTATTTTTTACAACCCAACCATATTCTACTCCTTTTGGCAATACAAATACATCTTCAATTTTACCAGTAAAAATTTCGTAAGGTTTTCCGTCTAATAAACCAACAACTGCCATCCATTTTTCTTTATTATTCTGAAAACGAATAACCTTAGCATCTAGCCTTTTTGGTCTTGATGGAGCATGTGTTACATTAAATTCGTCTGTGATATCATTTTTAGTATTATCATCAGCTGAAACTAAAACACCAGACCTTGACCCATCTCTGTAAACCGTAATGCCTTTTAGCCCTTGTTTCCAAGACTCTAAATATATGTTACTAACTTCTTCTTCACTTACATCATTTGGAAGGTTTATTGTAGAGCTAATAGAATGAGTTACATATTTCTGAACTACCGCTTGCATTTTTACTCTTTGTTCCCAATTAATTTCAGTTGCTGTAGCTCCAGCATAAGGACTTTTAGTTGTATCAGTTTCTCCTGTAATATTCATCCACTCTTTCAGGTTGTGATGATAAACAGTAAATTCTTGCCATTTATCTCCCATGTCATCAATAAAATCTACTTTTTCCTCAGTATCTTGTTCATTTAACTTCCGTCTTCTTTTATAATCTGTCATAAACACAGGCTCAATTCCGGAAGAAGTTTGAGCAAGCATACTAAGAGTTCCTGTTGGAGCAACCGTACTGATAGAGATGTTTCTTCTTCCAAACTTCATCATTCTTTCGTAAACTTCCGGAAGTTCAATTTTTAACATTTGTACAAATTCTGAAGTGTCTTCAATTTCTTTATTAAAACCAATAAAAGAACCTCTTTCTAATGACATGTCAATAGAACAATCAAACTCTGCTCTACATTTTTCCCTCATCATGTTTTCAATAAATTCTATTGATTCATCAGAGTCATATTTATATCCAAGAGCAGCAACCATATCTGCAAGCGCAGTAAATCCAAGTCCCGTTCTTCTTCCTTCTTTTCCAGTTTTTAATAATAACTCCCAGGTTTCTTTCTCTACCATTTTAATACTTTCTGGTTCATCATCTGCATCTACTTTATTTAAGATTCTTTCAATAGCTTCTACTTCCAGATCTACTAAATCATCCATTAATCTTTGTCCTTCATAAGTAGCTTGATAGAACTTTTTCATGTTAAACTTAGCTTTCGGAGTAAAAGGATTTTCTACAAATTTATAAAGGTTTAAAGCTATTAATCTACAACTATCTCCACCTTGCATAGCAATTTCAGAACAAGGATTCGTAGAAGTATTTTCATATCCAGGGTATACAGATGATGTAGAATACCAATGTTGTCTGTCCCAGTAGATCAAACCAGGCTCTGCAGTGTTATGAGCACATTTTATAATTGTATCCCAAAGCTCTTTTGCCTGAATAGTTTTAGTGAATTTTGGATTATCTGAATCAATTGGCCATCTGTGAGTGTATTCAGAATCACTATTTACAGCTTTCATAAATTCATCTGAAAGTCTTAAAGAAATATTAGCTCCTGTTACCTGAGTTAAATCTTGTTTAATAGTAGTAAAGTTCTCCACATCCGGGTGCGCAATATCCATAGAAAGCATTAAAGCTCCTCTCCTTCCGTTCTGAGCAACTTCTCTGGTTGTATGAGAAAATCTTTTCATAAAAGAAACAGCACCTGAAGTAGTTCCAGCTGCATTTGATACTTTAGATCCTGATGGTCTTAGATTAGAAATATCAACTCCAACACCACACCTTCTTTTAAAAAGTTGAGCTAATTGTTGGTCTGTATAAAACACTCCACCATAAGAATCATGCATTTCAGGAACAACAATACAATTAGATAATGAAGCGATTTTATAAGTATTACCTAAAGAACTCATCACACTTCCTTGTGGAATTATATATCCAAAATTTTCAAATAAATCAAAAATTCTTCCTTCTGTTAAATATTCTCTTTTTTGTCCGTATTCGGAAAGGAATTTTGCACTTCCGTTTAAGTTATATTTTAGTTTATAATCCGCTTCAATTCTCCCGAACTCTTTTGCCATTCTCCTGTGCATATCCTCAGGATTTAATTCCACAAACTCCCCATCATGATTTTTCATGGCGTATTTGTTCATCCATGTAGTTGCTGCTAATTCATCTCCATTAAAGTATTCAATACTAGAAGAGATTACCTCTTCATAAGTGTATGTTTTTACTTTTACCTCTTTCAATAATTCTGTGTTTGTTTCTTTTGTTTTTGACATAATAGTTCCTCTTGATTAAGCGTTATATATTTTTTCCTCTTTTTTTCTGACTACAATTTTATAAATATATTCCTTCAAAATACACGCAAGCAAATTCAATTACTAACATATTTTTCAACAAAAATCAGACAAATAATTTTGCTAGATAAGTTGTAAAAATGAGATAAAAAAAATAAAATGTAAATGTTTGAAATTCAACAAAATGAAGTTATTAAAAAATCAAAAAAAATTGTTGAAAAAGAAAGTTTTTAACAGCTAAGCATTTACTTCATTTAAAATACTTTCGAATAAAATTTTACCATCTTCATTACTTAATTCAGAATCAGACGCTCTTTCAGGATGAGGCATCATCCCAAAAACATTTCTGTTTTTATTGCACACTCCAGCTATGTTTAATAACGATCCATTTGGATTAGATTCATCTGTAATATTACCATTTTCATCAGAATACTTAAATAATATTTGATCATTTTCAATTAAACTATTAATTGTTTCCTCATTAGCAAAATATCTTCCTTCACCGTGAGCAATAGGAATTTTAATTGCAGAATCAAAGTATTGATTTGTAATTAATGAATTTTTAGTGATTGTTTTTAAATGTATGTTTTTACAAATAAATTTATGGTTTGTATTATGCAAAAGAGCTCCTGGCAATAACCCAGATTCACATAAAATTTGGAATCCGTTACAAATACCCATCACATAACCTCCATTATTTGCATGATCTACAACTTTTTCCATTATTGGAGAGTAATTTGCAATAGCACCAGACCTTAAATAGTCTCCAAAAGAAAATCCTCCAGGAAGGATGATAAAATCACAATTTTGTAAATTAGTATCTTTATGCCATAACTTTACTACTTCTTGTTTCATAATAGTTTCAATAACATATACCATGTCCATATCACAATTAGACCCCGGGAAAACAACTACTCCAAATTTCATATTATTAAGTTTAATTTAAAATGCAAAATTACATATTAATCATAGATATTCTATAAAAAACAGAACTAAAAAGAAAAAGTAAAAATAGTAATCCCGACCACCTTTCTTTTTTATGATAAACAAAAAAATTACCGATAAGAATACTTAATGGTATAAGAACTACAAATATTGAATCCTGATTTTCTGAGCTTAGAAAAATGTAAATACTAATAAGAAAGTAAAAGATTATTATTGTAAAACTTTCCCTTCCTTTTATACTTTTTTTATACATCCATCTGAAAAGTTCGAAAAATGAAAATATAGTTATAACAGATATAACAGAAAACCAAATCTTTTGATGTAACAATAACTCTTTTAAAGAAATAAAATCAAAGGAAACTCCAAAACTTAGGATAGGGAAAAGTAGTTCTGAATTAACAAAAACTTGGTATGTCCAAACAAAAATGTACGGAATAAATAAAGAAATAAAAGGTATTAATATTGCTCTCCATTCTACATTTCTGAAAATTATAAGGCTAATAATAATCAAAGGAAATAGGAATAAAATATTTGGGATAAAAAATGATAGTACTGATAAGATTAATCCAGAATTAAAAACTACTCGGAATGGTTGTTTCTTTTTATATAAATCAAGCAAATAATTTAAGAAAAACAAGGAAAGCAATGAAAATAACATCATTTTATGATTAACAATAAAAGCTGTATTTAATAAAGAAAACACAAAAGCTAGAACAACATTAGATTTTTTAATTATATCTTTTTCATAAATAAGGTTATTTAAAGCAACCGAATGTAAAGATGTTAAAACAAAAGATGCAAAGAGGATAATGAAATTGTAATATATAAAGTAGCCTTCTATGTTTTGAAAACTTTTTGTGAAGTAAGAAGTAGTAAAAAACAGTATGTTAAATAGCAATAAAACTATAATTAAATACGAATGACTATT
The DNA here is from genome assembly GCA_902514225.1 of uncultured Bacteroidota bacterium. The sequence continues at coordinate 13,367 of CABXPN010000008.1, read as the reverse complement.
TTTTAAGTGTTTTAGAATCATTTATTGTTTAAAATATTTTATTTTTGCCTCAAATAAAAAATTAAGATGGACAAAATATTTTATGCTATTGGTGACTTTTTTGAGTCTATTTTTGAAGTGATGCCACTTTTTGGTGATTACATCAACTACTTTTATATGTTTGTAATTTTTACTTTCCTTGTTGTTTGGGTAAGTAAAATGTTCGGGTTTAGAAAAAGAGGTGAGGAGCACGCTTCATAATAAATCAAAACCAATATCTTTTCTGTAGTACTTCCCGTTAAAATTAATCTTTTTAGCATTATCAAAAGATTTATTTACCGCCTCATCTATGTCTTTTCCGAAAGATGTAACAGCTAAAACTCTACCTCCATTTGTTACAATTTTTTCTTCATCATTTTTTGTTCCTGCATGGAATAACAAGCTACCATCTACATTTTCAAAACCTGTCATTTCTTTACCCTTCTTGTAATCTTCAGGATATCCACCAGAAACCAACATTACAGTTGCTGCTACTTCTTCCGAAATATTAAAATCAATTTCTGAAAAGGAACCATTTCCTATACCTCTGAAAAGGTTTAACAAATCAGATTTAATTCTAGGGATTACTACTTCTGTTTCCGGATCTCCCATTCGCACATTGTATTCAATTACTTTCGGATTCCCATTATCTACCATTAAACCGATAAAAATAAATCCTTTATAATCTATATCTTCTTCTACTAATCCTTTGATTGTCGGAATAATAATTTCTCTTTCCACCTTTTCAATAAAAAACCTGTCGGCAAATGGAACAGGAGAAATTGCTCCCATTCCCCCAGTATTAAGTCCGGAATCTCCTTCTCCAATTCTTTTGTAGTCTTTTGCAGAAGGAAGAATTTTGTAAGACACACCATCTGTTAGTACAAAAACAGAAAGCTCAATTCCTTTTAAATGTTCTTCAATTACTACTTTACTACTTGCATCTCCAAATTTGGAGTCTGCAAGCATTTCTTTTAATGAGATTTTTGCTTCTTCCAGAGTTTCAGGAATTAAAACTCCTTTTCCTGCAGCTAATCCGTCTGCTTTTAGAACATATGGAGCAGATAGTGTTTCTAAAAATAGATACCCTTCTTCTAAAGTATCTTTTGTAAAAGATTGATATGCAGCAGTTGGGATATTGTTTTTAATCATGAATTCTTTGGAAAATTCTTTACTTCCTTCTAATTGAGCTCCTTTTTTAGATGGGCCTATTACTGTTATATTCTGTAAAGATTCATCTTCTTTGAAAAAGTCATAAATTCCATTTACCAATGGGTCTTCAGGGCCAACAACTAACATTTCTATATCTTCAGAAATACAAAGTTCTTTTATTTTTTCAAAATCATTTACACCAATTTCAATATTTGTACCAACTTGAGCCGTACCTGCATTTCCTGGTGCAATTAATAATTTTTTACATAAACTTGATTGTGATATTTTCCATGCAAATGCATGTTCTCTTCCTCCACTTCCTAATATTAATACATTCATTTATTCTTCCATTACTTTTAGTATTTCTTCTGTAAGTTCCATATTATGAAATACTTGTTGAACATCATCATCTTCCTCTAATTTATCTAGAAGTTTTAGTACTAGTTTTGCATCTTCTGAAGAAATAGTTTTTGTGTTATTCGGGATTCTTTGTAGTTCCGAATTCTGAATTTCAATTTCTAATCCTTCCAAACATTTTTGCATATTACTAAAGTCCGGAAAATCGCAATATACCGTAATTGCTTCTTCATCCACCTCTAATTCTTCTAATCCTCCATCAATCAATTCCATTTCAAGTTCTTCTGTATCCATAGTTAACTGATTTGTCTCAATTGTAAAAACTCCTTTCCTGTCAAAGATAAATTCCAAAGAACCATTAGTTCCTAAATTCCCTTCACATTTACTAAAATAAGAACGAACATTTGCAACCGTTCTGTTGTTATTATCTGTAGTACAATCTACAAAAACTGCTATTCCATGAGGGGCGTATCCCTCCAAACTCATCTCAGTATAACTAGCAGCATCTGCTCCACTTGCCTTTTTAATAGCTCTTTCTACATTATCTTTTGGCATATTGGCAGCTTTTGCATTTTGCATAACTTGCCTAAGTCTGGAGTTTGTATCCGGATCCGGACCACCTTCTTTTACTGCAATTGAAATATCTTTTCCAATCCTGGAAAACGCTTTGGACATAGCTGACCAACGCTTCATTTTTCTTGCTTTTCTAAATTCAAATGCTCTTCCCATATTTATCTTTAATAAGTGTAAAAGTAGTAATTAATCATCTAATTTTAATACTGCCATAAATGCTTTCTGTGGTATCTCTACATTCCCAACTTGCTTCATTCTCTTTTTACCCTTCTTTTGTTTTTCTAAAAGTTTTCTTTTTCTGGATATATCTCCTCCATAACATTTTGCGGTTACATCTTTTCGGAGAGCTTTTATTGTTTCTCTACTTATAATTTTTGCTCCAATTGCAGATTGTACAGCAATATCAAATTGTTGTCTTGGAATCAATTCTTTTAATTTAACACAAATTTTCCTTCCTAAATTTTGAGCGTTTGTTCTATGAATTAATGCAGAAAGCGCGTCAACCTGCTCTCCATTTAATAAAATATCTAACTTTATTAAATCAGATTGTTTATACTGATAAGGTTGATAATCAAAAGAAGCATATCCTCTAGAAACAGATTTTAGTTTATCATAAAAATCAAAAACAATTTCACCAAGTGGCATGTTAAAGGAAAGTTCAACTCTATCAGTTGTTAGATATATCTGATTTGTAAGTTCTCCTCTTTTATCAATACATAAATTCATGATAGTACCAACATACTCAGCTTTAGTAATAATCTGAGCCTTAATATATGGTTCTTCTACATAATCTAAAGTGCTTGGATCTGGGAAGTCAGTTGGATTATGAACCTCAATTTTTGCTCCAGCAGTTGTATATGCTTTATAAGAAACATTAGGAACAGTTGTGATAACAATCATATCAAACTCCCTTTCTAATCTCTCCTGGATTATTTCCATGTGTAACATTCCTAAGAATCCACATCTAAAACCGAACCCAAGTGCAACAGATGACTCTGGTTCAAAAGTTAAGGAAGCGTCATTAAGTTGAAGTTTCTCCATTGACCTTCGTAATTCCTCATAATCTTCTGTATCAACAGGATAAATCCCAGCAAAAACCATTGGTTTTACATCTTCAAATCCTTTTATCGCTTCAGTTGAAGGGTTTTCAATAGATGTAATTGTATCCCCAACTTTTACTTCTCTAGCTTCTTTTATACCAGAGATAATATAACCCACTTCCCCAGTACTTAATTTTTGTTTTGGTTCTTGTTTAAACTTTAAAGCTCCGATTTCATCAGCAAAATATTCCTTTCCTGTTGCCATGAATTTTACCTTTTCCCCTTTTTTAATCTCTCCATTTATAACTTTAAAATAGGCTTCAATTCCTCTAAAAGAATTATAAACCGAATCAAAAATCATGGCTTGTAATGGTTTTTCAGGATTTCCCTCAGGATGTGGAACTCTTTCTACAATTGCTTCTAAAATATCATCAATTCCTAGTCCAGTTTTAGCAGAAGCAGGTATAATATCTTCATTATTACAACCAATTAAATCAATAATTTGGTCTTTTACAACTTCCGGATCAGCTGATGGCAAGTCAATTTTATTTAAAACGGGGATAATTTCTAAGTCGTTTTCTAAAGCTAAATATAAATTAGAAATTGTTTGAGCTTGAATTCCTTGTGCGGCATCTACAATAAGTAAAGCTCCTTCACAAGCGGCAATTGACCTAGAAACTTCATATGAAAAATCAACATGACCAGGAGTGTCTATAAGATTTAACACATAATCCTCTCCTTTAATAGAATACTCCATTTGTATTGCATGACTCTTAATAGTAATACCTCTTTCTCTCTCCAAATCCATATTATCCAACAGCTGATCTTGAGATTCTCTATCGGTTACTGCTCCTGTAAATTCTAAAAGCCTATCCGCTAATGTGCTTTTCCCATGGTCGATATGAGCAATAATGCAAAAGTTTCTGATGTTTTTCATAAGTATGCGAAAATACATTTTTTACTTAAAATAACATATGCAGATGTTATCAAAAAAATGTTTATTATTGCTAAAACGAAAAACAGTAATGAACGACAAGGTAAGAATAAACCGAACACGACATATTTTAAAGGCAATAACATGGAATTTATTAGCTATGACAACAACATTTTTTGTGTTGTCGTACTTGCCACCATTTTTTGGATTTGAAGCATTAGATAAAAGTTCAGTTGGTTGGTTGGTAATTTTAGATAGAATAGTGAAATTGATTTTTTACTACTTTCATGAAAGAGCATGGTTTGCTTCTAATTTGGGAGTAATAAAACCTAAAAAAGATTAATCATCTTTTTTATAACTGTAATTTATATCCATAACTTTTCTTTCTAATTCTTCTTCTAATTCATAATTATATATTTTTGCTTGTGGACCTTTCTTCCTATAAATAAAAGCAATTATTAAGCCTGCAATTACACCTGAAAGATGTGCAGTTTGAGAAATATTGTCTTTTTCTATTTCAATTATCCCCCACAAATTAAAAAAATTAAGAAATATAATTAAGAAAGAAAGCATTGCAAGTCTTGGCTGTTTTTTAATAAATCCACTAACTAAAATAAAAGAACCTAAAGCATAAACAACTCCACTTGCTCCTATTACAGGGGTTGAATCTCCTAATCCCCAGAAAATCATTCCACTCAAAACATAAGACAATAAGAAAACACGATTTGAGATTTCTTTGTAAACAGATGAAATAATACCTCCCAAAATAATAATAGGATATGTGTTATTTAATAAATGGCTAAAATCTGCATGAATCAATGGAAAAGTAAGTATGTTTAGAATTTTTTCAGTGTTCCATGGATGTATAGCAAGCTCTGATAAAGAATTCTCTGAAATAAGCTCGTATCCCTTTACAAACCAAATTGCAAAAACAAATAAAATAGGGATAAACATTACATTAATAAGATGTGATAAATTCTTTTTCATTTTAGCATATTTTCTGACGATAAAATTATAGTTTTACATACAATTATGACACAGAAAAAGAAATTATTTTTACTAGATGCTTATGCTCTTATTTACAGATCGTATTTTGCATTTATAAAAAACCCCAGAATAAACTCTAAAGGTGTTGATACATCAGCAATATTTGGGTTTACTAACACATTATTAGAAGTAATACGAAAAGAAAAACCAACCCATATAGCTGTTTGTTTTGATAGGAAAGGTCCTACTTTTCGACATAAAGAATATAAAGAATATAAAGAGCACAGAGAACCAACTCCTGACGGAATAATTTCAGCAAAACCATATATTGATCGTTTGTTGGATTCTATGAAAATCCCAAGATTATATTTGGATGGGTATGAAGCAGATGATGTAATAGGAACAATTGCAAAAAAAGCAGAAAAGAAAGATTTTCAGGTTTATATGATGACTTCTGATAAGGATTTTGCTCAGCTTGTTTCTGAAAATATTTTCATGTACAGACCCGGAAATAAATGGAACTCTACAGAAACTTGGGGGATAAAAGAAGTTTTAGAAAAATTTCAAATTCAGAAAGTCTCTCAGGTTATTGACTTTTTAGGTATGATGGGAGATTCCGTTGACAATATTCCTGGACTACCAGGAGTTGGAAAGAAAACAGCACAAAAATTTATTGCTCAATACGGATCTATGGAATCGTTATTAGCAAATACTCATGAAATAAAAGGTAAATTAAGAGAGAAGGTTGAGGAGGCAAAAGAGCAAGGAATTCTATCTAAAAGGCTTGCGACTATTGATATTCATGTTCCTGTTGAGTTTGATGAAGAAAGTTTGATTCTTTCAGAATTTAATATAGATGCAATTAAAGAATTATTTGAAGAATTAGAGTTTAAAACAATCCTTCAGAGAATTTTATCTTTTTCATCAGTTCCTGAAATAACATCAAAAACAACAGAAGTTTCTGATGAGAATGAAAAGGAAACAGAAGGCCAGTTAGATATGTTTTCAGTTTCGGTAAATAAAACAAATAACAAGGAGGAATCAGACAAAAAATATGTTTTATCAAAAAAGAAAGATGAAATTTTAAAGGAAATTAATAATAGTGCTGTGTTTTCGTTTCAGACTCTAAGTAATAATTTGAGAGATTTTAATCAGAAAATAATTTCATTCTCTATATCATCTCAAAAGGATAAGTCGTATTATTTTGAAAATAATGAAGAGAACATAAAATTTTTAAAGAGATTATTTGAAAATCCAGAAATAAAGAAGGTTGGATTTAATATAAAAGAACAAATTAAATCACTCAGAAAACATGGTGTAAATGATATAGTAAACATTTTTGATGTATCAATAGCTCATTATTTGCTACAAGCAGATATGAGACATGATTTGGAAGTGTTATCAGAAAATTATTTAGATTATAGTTGTTTGGACATACAAACTACTTTAGGAAAAGGTAAAAATAAAAGGAGTTTTTCGGAGCTTTCTGAAGATAAAAAGAAGTTTTATACTTGCGAATTAGCAGATGTTCAACTTCAGCTTTCGGAAATTTTTGAGAAACAATTAACCGAATTAAACCTGATAGAATTATTTTACAAAATTGAAATGCCATTATTAAAGGTGTTATCTGAAATGGAGTTAGAGGGAATTAATTTGGATGTTGAAATGCTAAATAATTTCTCCGCAGAATTAACTACCGACATTAAAAATTTAGAACAAGATATTTTCAGATTATCCGGTGAGGAGTTTAATGTTTCCTCTCCAAAACAAATGGGAGAAATACTATTTGATAAAATGAAAATTGTTGAGAAAGTAAAGAAAACTAAATCAGGTCAATATTCTACATCAGAAGAAACATTAAGTAAGTTAAAAGGGAAACATCAGATAATAGATTTAATTTTAGAATATAGAGGGTTACAAAAATTGCTTTCTACTTATGTAAATGCTTTACCTCAATTAATTGATGAAAATACAGGAAAAATACATACAACATTTAATCAATCTGTAGCATCAACAGGAAGACTTAGTTCTGTAAATCCTAATTTACAAAACATTCCAATCCGAACTGAAAAAGGTAGAAAAATGAGAGAAGCGTTTATCCCAAGAAATTCAGATTTTGAAATTTTTGCAGCTGATTATTCTCAAATAGAACTAAGAATTATGGCATCCTTAAGTAAAGATGAAGATATGTTGAAAGCTTTTAATAATGGAGTTGATATACACACGGCAACAGCTGCAAAAGTATTTAAGGTTGAGGTTAAGGATGTTGATAGAGAGATGAGGTCCAAAGCAAAATCGGTAAATTTTGGTATTATTTATGGAATTTCAGCTTTCGGTCTTTCTCAAAATATCGGAGTTAGCAGAAAAGAATCAAAAGAAATAATTGATAATTATTTTGAGAAATTTCCTAAAGTTAAAGAATATATGGATTGGTCAATTGATCAAGCTAGAGAAAAAGAATATGTTGAAACTATTTTAGGAAGAAGAAGATATTTAAAAGATATTAATTCCAGAAATGGAATGATGCGTGCTTTTGCTGAGAGAAATTCAATAAATGCTCCAATTCAGGGATCTGCTGCCGATATTATAAAAAAGGCTATGATTGATGTTCAAGAAGAAATGAAGAAATATAATTTAGAATCAAGAATGTTATTACAAGTACATGATGAACTTGTTTTTGACATGAAGAAATCAGAAAGAGATATTCTGATGAAAATTGTAAAAGAGAAGATGGAACAGACAATCACATTAAATGTTCCTTTGCTTGTTGATGTGGGAAGTGGGGGGAATTGGCTAGAAGCCCATTAAAATTACTTCTTTCTAATAAAAAGAATATACAATAATACAATTGCAATTATCCCAATAAATGCGCTTCCGGCATTTTTCACATTTCCTACAGGGTCCCATCCTAATATTGTATCGTTTATTAATAGTTGAACTATTATACCTAAACACAGAAAAGTTAAAGCAGTTGCTATAACCTCTGTTATAAGTTCCCTTAATTTTTTTAATTTATCTTTCATAAGTTTATTTTGATTAAAAAATAAAATAGCCCTTAAATAATAAGGGCTATTTTAAAAATCTTAATAATCTGATTATTTAGAAATTAAGTTCCAAACTATCAAAAGACCAATTAATCCAACTACACCACCACCAGCAAAACTAGTAACAACTGCAGTAATGTTTCCAATTACATCAATTCCAGCAATTGCACCCGATCCAAATAAGAAGTCAGCTACAATTGAAAGAGCTAATAAGCCCATGATTAATCCTGTTAGACCTTTAAAAAAGTCATTAAAGTACTTAAATACTTTGTCCATAATAAAAATAAATTTTGGTTAATAATTAGTTCAAACTTAGAAACATATTTTGATTTATTAATACTTTACAAATAAAAGTTTGTTTTATACTATAATTCTGAAAACTTTAAAAACTAATTAAATATCATGTTTTTAATGTTCTGAATATCAGTATAATACATGTTATTTATTGATTTACAATCACTTAAAAAAGATATCCTTTTCAACAAGAAATTGTTAAAAGCAAAAAATTAACTTAACATCCACACAGTCAAGCGCATAGGTGTAAAAACATGATTTTTTCTATCTAAAATTATCCACAATGTTAAAATTATGGAGTTTTTCAATAAAATTTTAGAAAAACAACCAAAAAAACAAGAAAATAAAAAAGTATACTTTGATTTTAAAGTAAATCCAAGGTGTTTTCCAAATCATTTAATAGGTCATCAATATCTTCCACTCCTACACTCAACCTGATAAGAGTATCCATAACTCCTGTTTTTTCTCTTTCTCCCTTAGGTATTGCTGCATGAGTCATTGAAGCAGGATGTCCAATCAGAGACTCTACTCCACCTAAACTTTCTGCTAGAGTAAAAAAATGTGTATTAGAAACTAACTTGATAGCATCTTCTAATTTGTTACCTTTTAGATTGAAGGAAATCATACCTCCAAAATCATCCATTTGTTTTTTAGCAATTTCATGGTTTGGATGAGTTTCAAATCCTGGCCAGTACACATCACCAACTTTTGGATGATCTTTTAGGAAATTTGCAATTACTTTTCCATTTTCACAATGGCGTTGCATTCTTAAATGAAGTGTTTTAATCCCTCTTAAAACCAAGAAACTATCCTGAGGACCTGGTACAGCACCACATGAGTTTTGAACATGAAATAATCTTTCTGCTAATTTCTCGTCTTTACATATAGCCGCTCCCATTACAACATCCGAATGACCTCCCATATATTTTGTAAGCGAATGCATTACAATATCAGCACCTAAATCTAAAGGTCTCTGCAAATAAGGAGTAGCAAAAGTATTATCAACAACAAATATTAAATTATTTTCAGATGAAATTTCAGAAAGTTTTTCAATATCAATTATATTAAGCATTGGGTTTGTTGGTGTTTCCGCCCAAAGCATTTTTGTATTTTCATTTACTAAAGACTCTATTTTTTTAGTGTCATCCATTCCAACAAAATGAAATTTAATTCCATAAGGCTCAAAAATAGTATTGAAAATTCGGTATGTTCCTCCGTATAAATCATTTGTAGAAATCACTTCATCACCAGGTTTTAATAGTTTTATAATTGCATCAATAGCTGCTAATCCACTACCGAAACAAATCCCGAATTTCCCGTTTTCTAAAGCGGCAAGGTTTTGTTCTAATGCATTTCTGGTTGGGTTTCCTGTTCTGGAATACTCATATCCCTTAAATTCTCCAGGGATCGATTGTTTATAAGTTGATGTCTGAAAAATAGGAGTCATTACCGCTCCTGTTGAAGGATCTGCTTCCTGACCTGCGTGTATGGCTTTTGTTCCGAATTTCATTACTTTTTATTTATATGTTTTAAATCAGGTTTTTAAAGGTGGCAAACTTACTAATATTTAGAAGAATAAATTTACTTTTGCAGTCAATTATTACAATCATGAATAGGAGGTCAGTTTCACACATTTTAATATTTATAGCAAATTTAATTTATGCTATCAATTATACTTTTGCAAAAGATGTAATGCCTGATTTTATTCAGCCTTCAGGATTTATTCTATTGAGGGTTATAGGGGCGGTTACTTTTTTTTTAATCTACTATTTATTATTTGTGAATGAGCGTGTGGAAAAGAAAGATATTATCCGTTTGGCAATATGTGGAGTTTTTGGAGTGGCCATTAATCAGTTATTATTTTTTGAAGGACTTAATTTAACTACCCCAATTAATGCCGCTATTATTATGACTATTAATCCTGTTTTAGTAATCATTATGTCAGCACTTATTTTATTTGAAAAAATCAATATTAGGAAAGGAATTGGAATAGCATTTGGCTTTGTAGGAGCGAGTACTTTAATCCTAAACGGAGGGAATATGAGTGGTAATACAAATTATATGTTGGGGAATATGTTTGTGTTTGTTAATGCAGCAAGTTATGGTTTGTATCTGGTATTGGTAAAACCTATGATGCAGAAATACCACCCCATTACGGTTATGTTTTATGTGTTTGGTTTTGGACTTTTGTATGTGTTGCCCTTTGGTTATACTGAACTAATGGCTGTTGATTGGCTTAGTTTTCCTCCAATAATTATTTGGGAAGTGTTGTTTGTAGTAATCTGTACTACCGTAATTGCTTACCTATTAAACTCATCTGCCTTGAAATTGCTTAACCCTTCCACAGTAAGTATTTATATTTATTTACAACCCGTATTAGCTACTCTTTTTGCCATATTTAGGGGTGCTGATTCTCTAAATGAAATGAAAATTATATCTGCAATTATCATTTTTGTTGGGGTATATTTGGTAAGTGTTCGTTCTAAAAAGCAGAAAACGAATAAACTTTCCTAAATTTGCATAAAAATATTTTCTGATGATTCAATCAATGACAGGCTATGGTAAAGCCGAATTAAACTTAAACAATGCTAATTTCACTATTGAAGTAAGATCTCTAAACTCCAAACAAATTGATATTAATGTAAAAATTTCATCTGTTTACAGAGATAAAGAAATAATACTTAGAAAGCATCTTTCAGAAAAATTACAAAGAGGGAAAATTGAACTTTCTATTTGGAGAGAGAAATCCGAATCTAGCACGAAATACAAAGTAAATACTGAGGCTATAAAGGAATATTATAATCAGATTTTGAACTTGCAAAAGGAGTTAGGACTTGATAAATCAGATATAATTCCAACCTTATTAAAAATGCCAGAAACCTTAATAAAAGGAGAGGAAAAAGTTGATGAAAATGAATGGGAGGAAATAGCAAAAGGAGTAGATATTGCTATTGATAATATCTTACAATTCCGATTGGATGAAGGGGGGAAATTAGAAGAAGATGTATCTTCCAGAATAAATAAGTTAACTGTATTATTAAAAGAGATTGAACCTTTTGCAAAAGGAAGAATTGAGAAGGTAAAAAAGAGTTTATCAGAGAAACTTGCTGAATTAGACAATAAAAATATTGATGAAAACAGATTTGAGCAAGAACTAATTTACTACTTAGAAAAACAAGATATTACAGAGGAGCAAGTAAGATTAGACGCTCACTTGAATTATTTTATTGAAACTATGAAAACGGATTCTCCAAATGGGAAAAAGTTAGGATTTATCGGACAAGAAATTGGGAGGGAGATAAATACTATTGGCTCAAAATCAGCAGATGCAGGAATGCAAAAAATTGTGGTACAAATGAAAGATGAATTAGAAAAAATAAAAGAACAACTTTTAAATATCTTATAAGTGAATAAACTTATTGTAATATCAGCTCCATCTGGAGCGGGGAAAACTTCCATAGTTCATCATTTGTTAAAAGAGATTCCTAATCTTTCTTTTTCGGTTTCCGCATGTAGCCGAGAGAAAAGAAAAAAAGAAATTGATGGAAAAGATTACCATTTTTTGGGTGTCGATGGATTTAAGAAAAAGATTGAAGAAAATGAGTTTTTAGAGTGGGAAGAAGTATATGAAAATCAGTATTACGGAACTTTAAAATCGGAGGTAAAAAGAATTTGGGATGAGGGTAAAACCGTAATTTTTGATTTAGATGTAGTGGGAGGGCTCAACATAAAAAAACAATATCCTAAAGAATGTTTATCTGTTTTTATCATTCCTCCATCAATTGATGTTCTCAGAGAAAGACTAAGTAGCAGAGGTTCGGAATCTGAAGAAATGCTAGAAAAAAGATTAAACAAAGCGGAAGAGGAAATTTCAAGAAATCAGGAATTTGATTGTATAATTTTGAATGATGATTTTGAAATTGCTTGTAACGAAGCGAAACAGAAAATCACTAATTTTATTAAATCTCAAAAATGAAAATTGGTCTGTTTTTTGGAAGCTTTAATCCAATTCATATTGGGCATAAGGTAATCTCATCTTATTTAGTCAATTTTACTGATTTGGACAGGGTGATGTTTGTCGTTTCTCCTCAGAACCCCTTTAAACAAAAAATAAGTTTATTAGATCAATACCACCGATTACAAATTATTAGAGTTGAGATTGAGGATAATTCAAAATTAGAAGTTTCTGATATTGAATTTGATATGCCAAAACCATCCTATACAATTGACACTTTGGTTCGATTAAAAGAAAAATATCCTGAAAATGATTATTCGATTATTATGGGTTCGGATAATTTGCAAAACTTTCATAAATGGAAAAATTACGAGCAAATTTTGGAGGATTATTCCGTATATATTTATCCTAGGCCAGGATATGAAATTAGTGGATCTCATAAAAACATACATCTTATAGAAGGAGTTCCTCAAATGGAAATATCCTCATCCTTTATCAGAAAATCTATAAAAGAAGGAAAAGATATTTCGTACTTAATGCCTGAGAAAGCATGGATTTATACGGATGAAATGAATTTTTACAGATAGATAAAAGATGGCATATAATAAATATAACATTATTTTTCCTTTACTGATTTTACTTTTAGTATTCTCTTGTAATATTCAAATAAAAGTAAGTAATGACAAAGAAGAAATACCTTCTGAAAGTGTTGTGAAAATTGTAGTAGAAAATACAGAAGAAAAAAGCTATAATGGTTGGTGGATATATGGTGAGGGACAGCATATTTTTAAAGATGAAGAAAGTTTAGAGGAATGGGGTCTAGAATTCCCCAATGAAAATATGGAAGAATTACAAGAACTTTATTTGGCAATTTGTGAGATGGAATATTTCCCTATGGAATGTGAAATGATAGGACATAAAAGGAAAGATATTTTGAAAAATGAAACAGCATTAATTGTATCGGAATTTAACATACTTTATATACAGGGTTGTGGAGAATAATAGTGTCGGGG
>CABXPN010000007.1 GCA_902514225.1 uncultured Bacteroidota bacterium | reverse complement strand
TTTCTTTACTTCTTCAAATCTTGAAGAAGTGGAAGTAATAAATTCATCAAACTTTTCAGAAACTAAATCATTTACCATATCCAAATAAGCGGTAATTCTATTTGATCTATAGTCCTTTGTATTGTTTTTTATTTCTAAGTAAGTAATATCATTTTCATCAGAATAAATCTTTCTTAATCTCTCTAGCAACACATCATCAGCAAGTGCAATCACAGAATCAATTCCGTACTTAGCAACTCTTAGTGGAGTCTCAGCTGTAAATGCAGTTCCCATTACAGGAATATGAAAAGTGTGATATAATGACATTTATTAAAATTTGATGGCAAATATACAACTTGAGTCAATTAAAAATAGAATACCGATAATTATTTACTAATTAGATAAAAATACGATATTTGCATACATAAACTTATTACTAATGAAAATAGCTTTTTTAACATCAGGGGGAATCGCTCCATGTTTATCTTCATCTATTGGGAGATTAACTGAAAATTACTTAAACAACTACCCAGAAGCAGAGATTATATGGATATATTACTCAGTTTGAAGATTTCTTCCCGGATGAAAACGGATATATCAAAAAGAAGATTGTATTAAAAGTTTCTGATTTCAGATCTGCAGTTATTCAAGGGAAATTTTTAGCCAAAAAAGGCTTATGGATTTCTGAATATAGAATAGAATCAGGTTTAAATTGTGGAGGACATGCATTTGCAACTGATGGATATTTAATGGGTCCGATTTTAGCAGAGTTTAAAGATAGAAGACAAGAGTTAATTGATGAAACTTTTGAAGTATGCAAGGGTGCGTTAGAAACTGAAGGAAGAATTGTACCAAAAAGTTTACCAATTAAAGTAACTGCTCAGGGAGGTGTAGCTACATCAGAAGAACATAACTTTTTGATAGATGAATATAATTTAGATTCAGTAGGATGGGGAACTCCATTTTTATTAGTTCCTGAAGCAACAACAGTGGATGCTGCAACCAGAAAACAGTTACAAGAGGCAAAGGAAAAAGATTTGTATTTAAGTAGTGTTTCTCCACTAGGTGTTCCTTTCAATAACTTAAGAGATTCTTCCAAAGATGTAGAGAAAGAACAAAAAATTGCAGATGGGAAACCAGGTAGTCCTTGTCCAAGAAAGTTTTTAGCATTAAGTAACGAATATGGAACTGAGGGTGTTTGTACCGCATCAAGATTATATCAAAAAAATAAAATTAACGAACAAGGAATTTCTGTAGCTATTACCGAAAAATCCTGTCTTTGTATGGGATTAGCTGCAACTGCAGTTATTAATTATGGAGTAGAAACTAGAGAAAGTAAAGGAGTTTCTATTTGTCCAGGACCAAATATGGCTTATTTTGATAAAGAATTGAGTTTAAAAGATATGTCTTATCATATTTATCATGATGATAATGGAATTGTTAGAGAGGATAGACCAAGTATGTTTATTAATGAATTAAATATGTATCTAACGTATTTATCAAAAAAGATAGAGGAACATAAAGTGGATTGGGGTAGGAGATCAGATAGATATTTAAATACTTTTTCTGAAAACATGAATAATGGAATTTCTTATTATAACAAAATGTTTAATTCTATTGGTTCCACTTTTAGTGGAGTAAAAGATACTGCAAATAAATCCTTAAATGAAGCAATGGAATCCATGAAAAGAATGGGAGAAGAGATTGCTATTCTGATAGAGGAGAAGCAGTAATCTTATTAAACAACACCTCAGCAATTTTTATATTACTTTCTACAGTCCAACCTGCAATGTGAGGAGATAGGATAGTTTTATCGCTATCAATTAAGTATTGTAATTCTGGAGTAAATCCTTCCTTGCTAATATCCTCAAATGAAGTTTTTTCTTGTTCAAGCACATCCAAACAAGCTCCCTTAATTTTTCCATTTTTAATTCCTTTTACTATGCTTTTGGTATTTGCACATTTTCCTCTAGCCGTATTTATAAGATAAATACCTTTTTCAAAACTATTAACGAACTTATCATCTGCCAAATAAGTAGTTTCCTCTGTTAAAGGAATGTGTAAGCTTACAATATCTGCCTTTTTAAAGATATTTTCCATGCTACTTTTGTGTGGGTATTTTTTAAGGTATTTATCAAAGGCTAATATGGTTACATTAAATCCTTTTAGGACTTCTGAAAATGCTGATCCGTTATTTCCAAAACCAATAATTCCTATAGTTTTCCTAGAAAGTTCGATACCTCTATTCTCTTCTCTTTCCCAAATTCCGTTTCTTACCTCTTGGTCAGATTTATTAAGGTTATTAAATAAAGAAAGTATCATTCCTAGTGCATGTTCCGCTACTGATTGTCGGTTTCCTTCAGCAGCATTGTAGCATTTTATGTTTCTACTTTGTGCGTGCTTAGTATCTATGTTCTCTAGTCCACTTCCTGCTCGTGCAATGAATTTGAGTTTTGTTGCTTTATCAAGAAAGTGTTTGTCAAGTTCAAATCTACTTCTGATAATAATACCATCATAAAGGTAAATTGTTTTTTCAATTTCCTTTTTAGTTTCTGAATATTCCTCTGTGCATTTAAACCCTTTATCTTCTAATCTTTCTTTTAAAAGAGGATGAACTTTATCAATAAACAGGATTTTCATTTTATAAAAAATATTGACCTATTAGGAAGTAAATATAAAGTCCTAATATATCGTTTACCGTAGTAATAAAAGGACCTGTTGCAAGTGCAGGGTCAATCTTGTATTTGTCCAAAGTAAGAGGGACAAATGTTCCGAACAATGCGGCAAATATGATAACCGCAAGTAAAGATAAGCTTATTGTAATGCTCAGATTCATATCATATCCTAGCAGATAAGTAGTTCCGAAAATTAGGAAGGAACAAATAATTCCATTTAATAATGCTACTCCAAATTCTTTTAATAATCTACTAAGAATTGAATTTATTCTGATACTTTCATTAGCAATTCCTTGTACTACAATAGCAGCAGATTGTACTCCAACGTTTCCTCCCATAGCTGCAATTAGTGGTATGAAAAATGCAAGTTCAATATTTTCTTCAATATCAAAAACACCAATTACTTTCGCTCCCAAAATCCCACCAAATAATCCGATTAGTAACCAAGGTAATCTGGCTCTAGTGAGTTGAAATATACTATCAGAAGATTCAACATCTTCCGAAATACCTGAAGCCATCTGATAATCTTTCTCAGCCTCTTCTTTCACTACATCCATTACATCATCAATTGTAATTCTACCTAATAATACACCACCTTTATCTATAACAGGTATTACAATTAAATCATATTTGTTCATGATATTTGCAACCTCTTCATCATCTACTGAAGCTAAAACAGAAATTATTTCGTAATTTGTAATTTCACTTATATTTATTCTGTTTTCAGTTAATAATAATTTCCTTAAGGATAATGTCCCTACTAATTTGTCCTCTTCATTTACAACATAAATAGTGTGTACTTTCTTTACCTGTGTAGCTTGCTTTCGCATTTCCTTCAAACATCTTAAAGTAGTCCAATTTTCGTTTACTTTAATTAGTTCTTTTGCCATCAAACCACCTGCAGTGTCTTCCTCATAATTTAAAAGATCCTCAATATCTGATGCATGTTCATCATCTTCAATTAAAGACAGAACCTCTTCCTTCTGTTCTTCCGGGAGTTCTGATATTACATCAGTAGCGTCATCAGATTCTAAGTTTTCAATTACTTCAGTTGCTATCTCTTTGGCAGACAAGAAGGAAAGAAGATTTTCTCTAGTGTCTTCTTCCAATTCCATTAATACCAGGGCAGACTTTTCTTCATCCATTAACTGAAAAACAAAATTAGCTTGTTCTATTGAAAGGTCTTCAATAATTTCAGCAACATCTGCAATGTGTAAATCACAGATTATATCTTTAATTTTTTCAGAAGATTTACCCTTAATCAAAGAATATAAGTTCTCTAATAATTCTCTATTTATTTCGTTATCCTCTGACATTTTTTGTTAAAATAATAAAGTCTTCTACATCTAATTGTTCAGCTCTTTTTTCTAAAAGTTTTTCTGTTTCAGAATTTGTGTTCAAAGAAAAGGCTTTTAGCGCATTTCTCAAAGTTTTTCTTCTCTGATTGTATCCACTTTTTACAACTCTAATAAATAACTTTTCATCACAATCTAACTTTTTTCTGTCATTTCGGATCATTTTTATTACTCCGGATTTAACTTTTGGAGGTGGGGTGAAAACATCTTCATTTACAGTAAAACAATACTCAATATCGTAAAATGCCTGCAGAAAAACACTCAAAATTCCTTTCTTTTTCCCTTTTACACTAGCTACTCTCTCAGCGACTTCCTTCTGAAACATGCCAACAACCTCTGTAATTTTGTCTCTATTTTCAAAAGCTTTAAATAAAATTTGAGAAGAAATATTATATGGGAAGTTTCCAATAACAGAAATGTTTTCATCTGTTATCTCATCAAAGTTTAGTTGTAAAAAATCACCTTCTATAATTTGTAATTTAGGATAATGTAATCTTAAATAGAAAACAGATTCTCTATCAATTTCTACAACTCTAAGATCGGTTTCTTGCTTTCCTAAAAACTGTGTAAGAACTCCCATTCCGGGTCCTATCTCTAGTATAGTGTTGTTTACAGGGACTAATTGATTTACAATGTCTTCAGCAATATTTTGATCATTCAGGAAGTGTTGTCCTAAATGTTTTTTTGCTTTTACCTTTCTCATGATGAAAGTTTCAATCTTTTAAAAAGCTCTGAGGCAAATACAAAGTCATTTAATTCTTTGTTGTTAGAATGAATAAGGTCTTCTTTGTTTCCTTCCCACCAAATTACTCCATCATGTATAAAAGCAATATTTTGACCAATCTCCATTACAGAGTTCATGTCATGCGTGTTAACAATAGTTGTAATGTTATATTCTTCCGTTATTTCCTGAATTAAATTATCAATAACTATTGCAGTTTTTGGATCTAAACCTGAATTTGGCTCATCACAAAGCAAGTATTTTGGCTGCATTGAAATGGCTCTTGCGATAGCAACTCTCTTTAACATTCCTCCACTTAGCTCTGATGGCATTAACTGGTTTTTATTTTCAAGATTTACTCTTTTTAAACAAAAATTTACTCTTTCTAATTTTTCTTCCTCTGATTGGTCAGTAAACATTGTAAGTGGAAATTTTATATTTTCTTCAACAGTCAAATAATCAAATAAAGCACCTCCTTGGAATAACATTCCAATTTCTTGTCTTAGTAGTCTTTTTTCTTTTAATTTCATCTCATTAAAAACTCTACCATCATACATTATCGTACCACTATCAAGATGATGTAATCCTATCAGAATTTTTAATAATGTAGTTTTCCCAGAACCACTTTCACCAATAATTAGATTAGTATTTCCTTGTTTAAAATTAAATGAAATATCATTTAAAACTAAGTTGTCTCCAAATTCTTTATGTATGTTTTTTACTTCAATCATGAAAGAATTAAATCAGTTAGTATATAATTGAAAATTAGAATAAAAATACTACTATAAACTACAGCCTTTGTGCTTGATTTTCCTACGCTTATTGCTCCTCCTTTTGTGTGATAACCAAAGTATGCAGAAATGGATGTGATAAGAAATGCAAAAACGGTTGTTTTAATAAGAGCATAAGTTACATAAAACGGAATAAATTCATATTGAATTCCTAATACATAGTTAGATGTTGTAACTCCAACTGATAAACCTCCTAACCATCCTCCGATTATTCCTATCGAGATACTTAAAATTATAAGTAAAGGAAAGAAAATCATAGCCGCAATAATTTTCGGGAGGATTAAAAAAGAAGCAGAATTGATTCCCATTATTTCTAAAGCGTCAATTTGTTCGCTTACCCTCATTGTTCCAATTTCGGATGCAATGCTCGATCCTATTTTCCCTGCTAAAATTAATCCTAACATTGTAGGTACTAATTCTAGTATTAAAGCGTCTCTTGTTACTAATCCGATAGTGTAATTAGGGAAGATAGGATTGGATAAATTAATATATTGCTGGATTGCAACTACCGCTCCTATAAAAAATGAGATAATAATAACAATACCAATTGAGCTTAAACCAATTTTAGATATCTCTAGTTTTAATTGATTGAAAAACATGGAAGATTTCTCGGGAGGATTCAATACTTTCCCCATCATTATGAAATACTTTCCTAAATTTTTTATTGCATTAAACATTAATGTAAAAGTAAAAATAATTTGCAATACAGAAATAGTTATTGAGTTAGATATTTTATATATTTTTGAACCTTATGAAAAGACTACTATTTTTTAGCTTAATGTTTTTTATTTCTTTACTTTTTTCTGACTGTAAAGTTTTAAAGAAAAACAATTGCGATTGTCCCCATTTTTCTAATAATACAGAAGATATTAATAAAACTAATCTATAATTTCAACTTTAGATTGATTCTAAATAGTTAAATTTGCATCATGAAAAAATTGTCAGACTTAAATGTTGGGGATAAAGGTGTTTTATTAGAGGTTACTGACGATCACTTACAACAACAACTTTTAGAAATGGGGGTAACTCCTGGTCAGACTATTGAAGTGGAAAGAAAATCTCCTTTTTCAGACCCTATTGCTGTGGTTGTGTCTCATTTACTATTAAGTATTCGGATTTCTGATGCAAACTATATTATTTTAACAGTAAAAGATGAGTAATAAAGCACTGAAAATTGCTTTGGCAGGAAATCCAAATTCTGGGAAATCAACTTTGTTTAATGCTTTAACAGGTTTAAAACAGCAAGTTGGTAATTATCCTGGTATCACTGTAGATAAAAAAACTGGGAGTTGCGATATTTCACAAAAAACAAAAGCAAAAATTATCGATTTGCCAGGTACATATAGTTTGTATCCAAAATCATTAGACGAAAAAGTAACACAACAAATTCTTTGTAATAATGATAATAAAGATTACCCAGATGTTACTGTTGTTGTTGCCGATTCCTCAAATTTACGAAAATCGTTATTGTTACTTTCTCAAATTATTGATTTGAATATGGAAGTTGTTTTAGCTTTAAATATGCTAGATGTTTCTAGAGATTTAGGTATAGTAATAGATGTAGAAGTTTTATCTGAAGAATTAGGAATTCCAATAGTTTTGATTAATGCCAGAAAACAAAAAGGGATAGAACAATTAAAAGAAGAAATACTTAAAGTAGGAAAACCAAAAAAGATTGTTTTTGATGTCTCTATATTGTTTCCAGAAGTAATAAAGCAAGGAAATGCAATTAGAGAAAAAGAAAACAATTATGCTACCTTCTTGTCTCTTTGTTCTCAGGACATTAACAATTCTGATGAAGTTGCAAAAGAACTAAATAAAATGGCTAAAGCCAATAATTTTATTACTTCAAGGTCTCTTGCTACAGAAACTGTTAGGAGATACAAAAGTATTGATAAAATCTTGTTAAAAAGTATTGGTGAGAACAAAGCGTTAATTAAAAGGAATTTCACAAAAAAGATTGATGACTTATTATTACATCCAATATTAGGATATACATGTTTCTTGTTAGTCTTATTCTTAATTTTTCAGGCAATTTTTTCATGGTCTCAGTTACCAATGGAGTGGATTGATAGTGGTTTTTCTTCTTTTTCCAGTTGGGTGGCAAATACCATGAGTCCAGGGGTTTTAAATGATTTAGTTGTAAATGGTATTTTAGCAGGATTGGGTGGGATTATCATATTTATACCTCAAATTGCATTCTTATTTGCTTTTATTGCTTTTCTAGAAGATACCGGTTATATGGCAAGAGTTTCCTTTATTATGGATAAGATGTTAAGAGGTTTTGGTTTAAATGGACGATCAATAATACCATTACTAAGTGGTGCGGCATGTGCTGTACCTGCAATTATGTCTGCCAGAACTATTTCTTCATCTAAAGAGAGAGTGATTACTATTTTTGTTGTTCCATTAATGAGTTGTTCAGCTAGACTTCCTGTTTATACATTGATTATCTCAATGATGATTCCTGATACTGCAAGTTGGGGGCCTTTTAATGTCCAAGGATTGGTGATGATGGCCTTTTATTTACTTGGATTTATTGCGGCTCTTACTACAGCATTTATTCTAAAATTTATTGTAAAATCAAGGGAAAGAGGTTTTTATGTAATGGAAATGCCATCATATAAGATTCCAGATTATAAAACGGTACTATATACAATTATAGAAAAAGTTAAGGTGTTTTTGTTTGATGCTGGTAAAGTAATTATTGCTATTTCTATTGTTTTATGGGCTCTATCATCATATGCTCCTTCAGGGGATTTTGAACAGATTGAAAAAGATTATGCCAAAGTAGATAATGCAGAACTTCTAATTTCATCAAAAAAATTAGAATCTTCCTATGCTGGTATAATTGGGAAAACAATTGAACCAGTGATTAAACCTTTAGGATTTGATTGGAGAATTGGGATTTCCTTGATAACATCTTTTGCTGCTCGTGAGGTTTTTGTAGGGACCATGTCAACTATTTATAGTGTTGGAGGCACGGATAATTATTCTATAAAAAAGAAATTAAAATCCGCTAAGAATTTAGAAACAGGGAAACCATTTTTTACAACTGCAGTTGGCATATCATTAATGTTGTTTTATGCATTTGCTATGCAATGCATGACAACTGTTGCAGTTGTGTATAGAGAAACTAAAAGCTTGAAATGGCCATTAATTCAACTTTTTTATATGACTGCACTTGCCTACATATCTTCTTTTATTGCTTATAATATATTAAGTTAATATTGTGGATTTATCTTCTTTTTTAACAGATTCAACTATCAAGAAAATCAATTCTTGGGAAGAACAATTTAATGTAAAAGTTATTATTACAAAGCCTTCTCAAAGTAGATTAGGGGTTTTTATACCTAAAAGATTTGAGAATCATGTAATTAGAATAAATAATAACATGAATGAATATGCGTTTCTTATTACTTTAATTCATGAAATGGCTCATGCTAGTATTTGGGAAAAATATGGTAGAAAAGTAACTCCGCACGGAATAGAGTGGAAAAAGGAATTTCAGAAGATGATGTTACCCTTTTTAAACCCGAATTTCTTTCCAGAAAAGATTCTCAAACCTTTGTCATTTCATATGATAAACCCTAAATCATCAACAATAAGAGATGTAGAGTTGAGTAAAATAATAAATACTTTTGATAATAAAGATATTGTCTTTATTTCTGATTTAAAAGATGGAGATGAATTTAGAATCAGAAACGGAAAAAAATTTAGAAGAATTGAGAAACTCAGAAAAAACTATAAATGTATTGAGGTTAATACTTCCAAACTTTATAGATTTTCTCCTCTTGCAGAAGTAAAACCATTATAAACAAAATGATTATATTTGCTAACTAATGAAAAAGAAAGAAAAATTTCATTTGTTTCATAAGTTAAAGCGTAGAATATATTACTCTTATATTCGTTTTGTTAGAACTTTTCTTAGAATTCTTTATGCCAAAAAACAACATCAATATTTATTTGTTCTGAGTCCTCCGTATGCTGGATCTACAATGCTTAATCAGCTTATTTCTTCTTCTGAAAATGTTAGTTGTAATAATAATTTAGGAACAAGAGAAGGTCAATTACTCCCTGGAGTAAGGCATTTTATGTTTCAGAAGGATAGATGGGATGAAAATATAAAATATCCATGGGAGGATGTGAAAAAAGTGTGGAGAAAGTATTGGGATTTTTCGAAACCAATTTTCTTAGATAAAAGTATTCCAAACATAATGAGAGTTGATGAAATTGAGAAAGTATTTTATCCGATTAAGTATTTGTGTATGGTAAGAAATCCTTACGCTCAGGTAGAAGGAATAATGAGAAGAAATAATCAGGATGCTAAATCGGCTGCTGAATTTGCAATAAAATGTTTGTGTTTTCAGGATCAAAACAGAAATAGAAAAAACGCTTTATTTTTTACATACGAACAACTATGTGAAAATGGAAAAGATGTATTAAAACAAATGATAGAATCTGTTCCGGAATTATCAGATATTTCTGTAGATATGGAGTTTACATCTCATAATTTTAAATCTGATGGAAAGATGAAAATGATAAATTTAAATGAAGAGAAAATAAATAAAATAACTAAGGAAGATTTTAAAATAATAAACTTAGTTTTTTCAGAGAATAAAGACTTACTAGATAAGTTTAATTATAAAATTAGAGTAAGATAATGAATAATAATTATGCAGTAATAATGGCGGGCGGTGTTGGTAGTAGGTTTTGGCCTATGAGTACATCTAAGATGCCAAAACAATTTTTAGATGTTTTAGGAACTGGGGAATCACTTTTACAACAAACTTTTAGAAGGTTGTCAAAAATTTGCCCTGCTTCTCAGATATTAATAGTTACAAACACTAATTATAAAGACATTTGTAGAAGTCAACTTCCTGATATTAAAGAGAAAAATATACTCTGCGAACCAGCTAGAAGAAATACAGCTCCATGTATTGCTTATGCTAGTTTCAAGATTCAATCTGAAAATAAAAATGCAGATATCATTGTAGCTCCTTCTGACCATCTTATTACAAATGAATCTGAATTTGAAAGAATTACTAAAGAATGTTTGGAAGTGAGTAAGAATAATGATTGCCTTATTACATTAGGAATTAGGCCAAATAGAGCAGAAACAGGTTATGGTTATATTCAATATTCTGATGAGGTTTGTGATAATAATAAAGAACTAAGAAAAGTTAAAACCTTTACCGAAAAACCTAACTCAGAACTTGCAAAACAATTTGTTGAAAGTGGTGATTTTTTATGGAATTCTGGTATGTTTATTTGGTCTGTAAGATCAATTGTAAAATCTATTGAAAATCTACTTCCAGAAATTCATGAAGTTTTTTCTGAAGGAAATGATTTATATAATACTACTAAAGAAACTGACTTTATCAATAATGTTTTCCCGACATGTAAAAATATAAGTGTGGATTATGGTATAATGGAAAAGAGTAGAAATGTTTTTGTGTACCCTTCAGATTTTGGATGGTCAGATTTAGGAACTTGGGGGTCGTTATCTACTCATGTAAAAAAGGATATTGATAAAAATGCAATTATTTCTGACAAAGTGCTGATATATGATTCTTCTAAAAATATTATAAGATTACCAAAAAACAAAGCAGCTGTAATACAAGGTTTAGATGGATATATTGTAGTGGATACTGATGATGCTTTATTAATTTGTAAAACAGAAGAAGAACAAAAAATAAAACAGTTTGTTGCAGATATAAAATTTAATTTAGGAGATAAGTTTGTTTAAAATAAAAATAATATTATATTTGAATTTAAAATTAGAAAACATGAAAAATTACTTATTCCTATTTGTTATAATTCTTTTTGCGTCTTGTTCTTCAGATAAAAAGATAAATGATGAAAGTCCGTACGCAATACAAATAAAAGAAGTGAGAAGTATTTATAAAGCAGAAGACATTATGAATAGATTAAATAAGATGGGTGTAAATTCGTATATTATAGCGGAGGAACAAGATGACGGAACTTGGTATAGAATTATTAGTGGAGCAGAAAAGAATCTTGATGGTATTCAGGATCATAAGCAAGATATTGAGAAAAAAGGAGGATTTAAGAATCTAGAGATTGTTAATTTTCAGAATATTAAAGATAACCTTGTAATTGATTATAAAGAAACTAAAAAAGAGTCTGAAAGGATTAAAACTCTGAAACCAGATATTCCTGAGAAGATCTATAATGTTATAGATAAATTTCCTGATGATGGTAATTTTATTGTTAAGAATTTCTTTATAGTAAATTGCCCTGATTCCGTTAAGGATATTAAAAAGTTTAGAGACGGATATAATGTTAATCATGATTTACCTAGGGGTATTTCAATGAAATCTTTAATGATGAAGTCTGACTGTATAGCTGAGGTTATTTATGAAGATAACCTGTTTCAGGATCAGGTAACTATTGATATAGTTAAGTTAAGAGAAGACCATGGTATTGAGATAACTAAAGAGGAATCAGATATACCATTATCATCTGATGCCTTAACTCAAATGGATATTGCGGATTACTTTGCAGAACGCATTTTGGAGACAGGAAAATATTCTTTTGAAGATAAAGTTATAACAACTGTTTCCTCTTATAAGGAGTTTGGGGGTTATAAAGTTACTATCAAACCAAGTAAAAGAAAAGATGAATACAGAACCTATATTCTTTTGGTTTCTGAAGATAAGAGCCATGTAGTATTTTCTCAATCTACTGAAAAATCAGAGGATCAGATATTAGAGATAATAAAGAGTCTTGGTAAAGGAGATGGTTTAAATTCATATGATGAATTTTATAATGCATTCTATACATTACCAAGTACAATTAGTGATAAATTTGTTTGTTTTACAACAGAGCAATTAACATCAAAATATGCTAGAAGTAGAAATAATGCAAAGTGGGCAAGAAAAATGGTAGGTCATTGGCATTCCACAGCTTATTTTTACTCTGAAGAGAAAAGAAATTATGTTGTCTCGTTCTTTGATTTGTTATATGAAAGTCAGGTTGACTATATTTATAAAACTTTATATATTGATGATCAATCTTCTAGTAGTAGATCTTTTGAGATAGATGTTAAGGGTAAAACCGGAATTACCTTTAAAGGAACATATCCAACTGAAGTTAGTTTTCCTAGTGGTAGGAACGTAATTGTAAATTCAAATGGATCTTCAGGAAGATTAAAATTAGTAGATATGTTAGAAGTGTGTGAATCCATGCAAGTCGATTCAAATTAAATATTTATTTTATCTAGAAATATATAATTTTGTTAAAAACTTTTTACTAATCTACACATAGTCAGTAAGTTCGTTAAATATTTTTTACTAATATTGTTTTATTATTAATTAAAAAAATAACAAGAATTATGGAAAATCAATATGAAAGTCAGGGTCCAAAAGATGTAAATGTACCTCAAATGGGATTTGTTGCTAACTTTGAATCTAAGATATCAGATTTATTAAAAAAAGTAGATAATGGTAATATATTTAAAAACATAATCGATTTTGTATTTAAAGCTTTAGCCTATTTATTTTTAGTATTTGGAATTTTAGCTACAGTATCTAATATATTTGGGGATGATGGATATTTCTCTAGATTCGATTACCTTGAAGGAGCAGAAAAATTTACTGCTGTAATAGGTTTTCTGATTGGTTTAGCAGTCTGTTTACTTGTGATATATATAGTATTTACAGTTATTAGTAATAGAGCTAATCAGTTAAAATCAGAAAGTTATGATGGTATTTTAAGTTATTTGTATAAGAATACTTTCCCTGTTTTAATTGTTATATTTGGAGAGGTTTTAAGTGTTCTTACTTTAACAGTTGGGATGTTATTTGTGTTCGCTAATTTACTTGGTTCAATGGTCTATTTCCCATTATCAGATATCGTAAATACTATGTCGGATATGTTAGATTTAGGTATAGGAGGAGATACGTCCATATTCATTCCTGGAAATTGGGATTATTTTTCTGAAGGAATGAAAATGTCTTTCGGTATAATAGTATTGTCTCCAATAATACTAATAGGAACATATGTATTTAGAGCTATTTATAACTATTGTGTAAAATTAATAATTAAACTTATTGAATTTAGTACTTCAAAAAATGGAATCCTAGTATTATTTATTGGAGTTGTATTGAGTTATATTGTAATGGATGGAATATTAATAGAGATTTTAGAGGAAATATTCTAAACAAACTTATTTAGGGAAAGCTGAAAACCTTATAGAGTAGGCGAATTTTAAAATTTAAAAAATTATGAGTATAATATTTTTAATTGCATTAGTTGTATTGCTAATAATTTCCGGATGGAAAGTTTTTGAGAAAGCCGGACATCCTGGTTGGGCTAGTATTGTACCTATTTACAATATGATTATTATGTGTAGAATTGCAAAAAAGCCAGAATGGTGGGTAATTCTGATGTTTATTCCATTAGTTAATTATGTTGTTGGTATTTGGATAATTAATAGAATGGTTAAAGGGTTTGGTAAATCTGAAGGATTTACTATCGGTATGATTTTTCTAGGATTTATATTCTATCCGATTTTAGCATTTGGAGATGCGGATTATGATGGCAATAGATTAGATTAATATAAGATAAAAAAAACCGAGATTTTTATCTCGGTTTTTTTTTCTTGTTTTATTTCAAACTACCACACATATCCCCTGGTCTTACCCACTTATCAAATTCTTCTTCAGTTAGGTAACCCAAATTAACACTTTCTTCTTTTAGAGTTGTACCGTTTTCATGAGCTGTTTTAGCAATTTTAGCTGCTTTCTCATATCCAATCTTTGTATTCAGCGCAGTAACTAACATTAAAGCATTATCTAAATTCTTTTTAAGGTTTTCATGATTAGGTTCAATGCCAACAGCACAATTCACATCAAAAGATACGCAAGCATCTCCAATCAACCTAGCTGATTGCAAAAAGTTAGCAGCCATTAGAGGTTTGAATACATTTAATTCATAATGTCCTTGCATACCACCAACAGAAATAGCAGAATCATTCCCTATAACTTGTGCACAAACCATAGTTAAAGCTTCTGCTTGTGTAGGATTTACTTTTCCTGGCATAATAGAAGACCCTGGCTCGTTTGCAGGAATAATAATTTCTCCAATTCCACTTCTTGGTCCGGAAGCTAATAAACGAATGTCGTTTGCTATTTTATTTAAAGAAACAGATAATTGTTTTAAAGCCCCATGACTTTCAACAATTGCATCATGAGCAGCTAGTGCTTCAAATTTATTTTCTGCAGTAATAAAAGGTAGTCCTGTAAAGTCAGCAATATGTTTTGCTACAAGTTCAGAATATCCTTCAGGAGTATTTATCCCAGTTCCTACAGCAGTACCACCAAGTGCAAGTTCCGAAAGGTGAGATAGTGTATTATTCAGTGCCTTTAATCCGTGATCTAACTGAGAAACATATCCAGAAAATTCCTGTCCTAAAGTAAGAGGAGTAGCGTCCATTAGGTGTGTTCTTCCAATTTTAACCACATTCATAAATTCTTCAGATTTACTTTTCAGAGTATTTCTTAATTGTTCTACACCAGGAATTGTTATTTCCACTATCATTTTATATGCTGCAATATGCATTCCGGTAGGGAAGGTGTCATTAGAACTTTGTGATTTATTTACATCATCATTTGGGTGAATTGTTTTTTCAGAATCGTCTAAACTTCCACCACCAATTACATGTGCTCTGTTTGCTATAACTTCATTGCAATTCATGTTTGATTGTGTTCCACTTCCTGTTTGCCAGATTACAAGCGGAAATTCATCATCATGTTTACCTTCTAAAATTTCATCACATACCTTTGAGATTAAATCTCTTTTTTCGGAAGATAAAGCTCCTAATTCGCAATTTGTATGTGCAGCTGCTTTTTTAAGATAAGCAAATCCGTAAATAATTTCTAATGGCATAGATGATTCACTGCCAATTTTAAAATTGTTTCGGCTCCTTTGAGTTTGAGCTCCCCAGTATTTTTCAGCCGGAACTTTTACTTCTCCCATTGTATCTTTTTCTATTCTGTAATTCATTGTAAAAATATTTTGTTATTCCTTTATGATGTTGTTATTTTGCAGTACAAACTTAATAATTATGAAATTTCTAGGCTTCCTTATATTTGTATTTGTTTTCTTAATGGCTTTTTGGGCTATTGTATTTTTAGCTTCTGTAATTCCTTACTTCATATTTGTATGGATAAAAGAAGGTAAATTAGAAGATCATCAGATACCTAACTAGTCCACTATTTTTAAAACATTTTCAGGAGGCCTTCCTATAATTGCTTTCGTGCCATTTATTACAATTGGTCTTTCAATTAATTTAGGATGATCGACCATTGCCTGAATTATTTCATCATCTTTTAGGGCTTTTCCTTTATAATTTTCTTTCCAAATATCTTCATTTTTTCGGACTAAGTCAGCTGGAGAGATAGATAACATTATCAAAATCATCTTCAAATCATCAAATCCCGGTGGTTTTTTCAGATATTCAATAATCTCAACTTCTTTCTTTCTTTCATTGATCAAAGCAAGAGTTTGTCTGCTTTTGCTGCATTTTGGGTTGTGGTATATTCTCATTGTTTTTATTTTTGTCCGTATTCCATTAAATAACTTCTTATAAATGAGTCTAATTCTCCATTCAAAACAGCATCTGGATTTGATGATTCATGATTTGTTCGTAAATCTTTTACCATTTTATATGGATGCAGAACATAATTTCTGATTTGAGAACCCCATTCAATTTTCTTCTTGTTCCCTTCTAGTTTGTCTTTTTCTTCCTGTATTTTTCTAATCTCTAATTCATAAAGTTGAGATTTTAAAAGTTGTATTGCTTTTGCTTTATTTTCCAGTTGAGAGCGAGATTCCGAATTTTCAATTGTAATTCCAGTTGGTCCGTGTTTTAATCTTACAGCAGATTCTGTTTTATTTACTCCTTGTCCACCTGCTCCACTTGCTCTAAATGTATCCCAACTAATTTCAGATGGATCAACAGTAATTTCAATACTCTCATCTGCTAACGGATATACAAATACTGAAGCAAAAGAAGTGTGTCTCTTGGCATTCGAATCAAATGGAGAAATTCTAACCAATCTATGAACTCCATTTTCTCCTTTTAAATTTCCGAAAGCAAAATCACCCTCAAACTCTAAAGTTACAGATTTAATACCAGCTGTTTCTGCTTTCTGAAAATCTAATTCCTTAATTTTAAAACCATTTTTTTCCCCCCACATTAAATACATCCTCATTATCATTTCGGCCCAATCCTGACTTTCTGTTCCCCCAGCTCCCGGATTTATAGTCATAATAGCCGACATATTATCTTCCTCTGCACTTAGCATATTCTTAAACTCCAAATCTTCTAAAGAGTCAATACACTTTTTAAACTGATTGTCAACTTCTTTTTCCGTGCATTCATTTTCTTTCAGAAATTCATCTAAAATAAGAAGTTCATCTAACTCAGTTTTTACATTGTTGTAGGATGTAATCCAGATTTTTATTTTACTGATTTGTTTCAAAGTTTTTTGAGCTTTCTCTGAATCCTCCCAAAAATTATCTTTTAGAGTGATTTCTTCAAGATCAGAAACTTTATCTGTTTTTCCCGCAATTGATAAAAATCGAAATAAATCTTCTAATCTTCTTTTTATGTCTGATATTTTTTCTGACGAAACCATTGTGCAAATTTACTATTTATCCTTGTTTATTAAGTCCCAAATCAAATTGCTTTCAAAACCTTTTTGTTGTAGGTGTTTTGCTATTTTACCTTTTCGTGTAAAGTGATTTTTATCCTTTAAAGAGTCCCTTTTTTTTTTGTAAAATTTTTCTAAATTATTAATGTATTCCGTTTCATCAATCTGAGACATGCCTATATTTATACAATTTTCAGATATATTTCTGTTTTTTAGTTCGTTTTTAATCTTTACTTTTCCCCACCTTTTTATTCTGAATTTTCCTCTACAGAAAGATTCTGCAAACCTTTGTTCATCTACATATTTTTCTAAAATAAGATCTCCCATTATACTGTCAATTACATCATCATCTAACCCATATTCTTTTAATTTTTTTTCTGTTTCCCATTGGCATCTGTCCTGAATAGCACAATAATGTTTAATTTTCTCAATAGCTTCTTTTATATTATATGTTTTATTTTTTTGCACTTTCCAAAAATACAGTTTATTACTTTATTAATTCTATTTTTGCCGACATGAAAAATAAACAGGCAATAACTCTTCTTTTTATTTCCAATATTATTTCAGGTTTTGCGCAAGGGATAAGTATGATGGCAATCCCATGGTATTTTGTTGATATAATAGATAAACCAGAAATTTTTGCATTTTTCTATTTGATTGTTACTTTCCTTACATTGTTTTGGGGTTTGTATGCAGGTACAATTGTTGATAGGTATTCTAGAAAAAAAGTATTTATATATACTAATCTTGTTTGCGGAAGTGTAATCGGCCTTATCTCCCATTATGGATTTATTAATGATTCAAGTCCAGATTATTTACTTCCAGAATATCTGGTGTTGTTAGTTTTTGGATTAACTATTTTTAATTACAATATTCATTATCCAAATTTGTATGCATTTGGTCAGGAAATAACTGAAGAAAGAAATTATGGAAAGCTAAATTCCTATATAGAAATTCAAGGACAGGTAACTTCTATGTTTGCAGGAGCTTTTGCTGCTGTTTTACTTACAGGTATAAATTCATCTAGTTTTACCCTTGCAGGTTTTAATATTTCTATTCCTTTTACAATAGAAGCTTGGAGTATTCAGAAAGTATTTATGATGGATGCAATTACTTATTTTATTGGTATTTCTTTGTTTTTGTTTATTAAATATACTCCAATTGATAAAGGAGAAGTTCATTTGGGATCACTGTTTAGTAGATTAAAAGGAGGTTTTAAATATTTAAAATCAAATCCGAATATTTTTGCTTTTGGAACTTTAAGTTATCTGTTGTTTGCTTTTACTTTAGTTGAAGTACATGTATTATTACCATCATATGTAGAAAAGTTTATGAACTCTTCTGCAGATGTTTATGCTTCAGCTGAGATTTATTATTCTATTGGAGCTATATTGTCAGGATTTTTGGTGTACCGAATTTTTAGTAAATATAATGAGTACCTAAGCGTTATTTTATTAATGTTTTTAGTAAGTATTGCATTTTTTGGAATGAGTTTTAGTAACAATTTATTCTTGTTTTTTACTGCAAATTTAATTTTAGGAGTAACAAATGCAGGGGTACGAATTTTACGTACCACTTATTTATTTTCACATGTGCCAAATAATCTAATTGGTAGAGCTAATAGTGTTTTTGGTTCAATTAATGTAGTAATGAGAATGATATTAATATCAATATTTTCTATTCCTTTTTTCCTGGAAAATGATAATATAAGATGGGGGTATTTTATAGGAGCTGTGTTATTAGTTTTTACAGTAATTGCACTTTTATACTATTACTTTAAAGAGAAGAAGTCTAATTAACTACGCTATATTGTAGAAGATGTAGTCGTTCATCAGCCGTAATAATAATTTTTCTATCAAACTTCTTACTCCATTTATGAGCTATAGAATTAAAGAACCATCCTTTATTAATATAAGATTCTATAAAAGGGTGTGTAGCAATTACTATTTCCCCTTTTTGTGTCTTTGCTAGATTCTCAATTTTATTTTCTATTGTTTCAATTAGAAGTAAACTAGAATCAATTTTACCTTTTCCGGTACACATAGGACATTTCTCCTGAGTATCAATTTTCATTTCAGGTCTTACTCTTTGTCTAGTAATTTGCATTAAACCAAACTTTGTGAGTGGTAATATATGATGTTTGGCTTTGTCTGTTTTCATTGCTTCAATCATACCTTCATAAATCAACTTTCTGTTTTGAGCTTTATGAAGATCAATAAAATCAACAACAATAATTCCTCCCATATCTCGGAGTCTTAATTGCCTAGCTACTTCTTCAACAGCAATCTGATTTACAGCTAATGCATTTCCTTCCTGATTCTTTTTAGAGTCTACTTTTTTACCACTGTTTACATCAATTACATGAAGAGCTTCTGTATGTTCTATGACTAGGTAAGTTCCGTTCTTCATGCTGGCAGTTTTGCCAAATGAACCTTTAACTTGTTGTGTGATATTCATTTTCTGAAAGATTGGAACTTCTCCTTTATATAATTTTACAATTTTTTCTTGTTCAGGAGAGATTCTAGAAAGATACTCCTTTAATTCCGTGTGTAATTCCGGACTATTTACATGTATTTTACTAAATTCAGAATTTAATAAATCTCTTAAAATAGCGGACGATCTATTTAATTCACCATGAATTCTATCTGTAAGTTCTGCAGTTCTCAATTTCTTGAAAATTGACTGCCATTTTTTATACAAATTTTTCATGTCTCTATCTAGCTCAGCTACTTTTTTCTCTTTCGCAACGGTTCTAATAATAACACCAAATCCTTTAGGTTTTATACTATGAATTAACTTCTTTAATCTTGATTTTTCTTCAGAACTTTTTATCTTTTGAGAGATTGAAACTCTGTCCGAGAACGGAATTAACACCATATATCTTCCTGCAAAAGAAAGTTCAGTGGAAAGTCTTGGTCCTTTTGAGGAGATTGGTTCTTTTGATACTTGAACCATTATATGTTCACCTCCTTTTAAAACCTCTTGTATCTTCCCTTCTTTTAGTGTGTCTTTTTCTCTTCTGAAGTTCTTTAAAGATGCAGTATTTAATTTCTTAGAGATTGTTTTTTCTGTAAATTTTTTGAATGAATTTACTTGAGGTCCTAAGTCCAAATAATGTAGGAATCCATCTTTTTCATGACCAACATTTACAAATGAGGCATTTAACCCAGGAACAATTTTCTTAACCTTTCCTAGGTAAATATCTCCTACAGAAAAATTGTTGTCGTGTTTCTCCTTATGTAACTCTATTAATCTTCCTTCTTTTAGTAGAGCTATAACAACTTCAGTTGATCTGGAATCAATTACAAGTTCGAATTTCATGATTGAAATTACTTTAAATAAACCGATTAAAGTTTATTTATTTTTGTGTCTATTTTTTCTTAAACGTTTTTTACGTTTATGAGTTGAAATCTTTTTTGCTTTCTTCTTTTTTGCTCCTGACATATTTATTTTTTTTAACTAGAAAAATCTAGTTTATTATTTTATATTATTTTTTACTTCCTCTTTAAAAACCTTAGCTGGTTTAAAAGATGGTATATGGTGCGCTGGAATTATAATGGTTGTGTTCTTTGAAATATTTCTTCCAGTTTTTTCTTTTCGTTCTTTTGCTAAAAATGTACCAAAACCTCTTAAAAATACTGATTCATCTTTTTTTATTGAATCTTTAATTTCTATCATAAAAGATTCTACAACTGAAAGTGCTGTTGTTTTTTCAATTCCTGTCTTCTCAGATATTTTGCTTACGATCTCTGCTTTTGTCATTTTTTAGTAAATATTAGATTTTGTTATTTTTTGTTTTATTTTTGAAGTCGCAAATATATTAAAAATGTAATGAAACAAGCTTTATAATTTTTCTTTTTTTTATTTGTATAAAACTATCATTCAATAGGTTATGATTTTTTCAGATGAGATAATACAGTGGTACAAAAAAAACAGGAGAGATTTACCATGGAGAAACACGGTAGATCCCTATAAAATATGGCTTTCCGAAATTATTTTACAACAAACAAAAGTATCTCAAGGATTACCATATTACAATTCGTTTATTGATGAATTTGATACAATAACAGATTTAGCTAATGCAAAAGAAGATAAAATTTTAAAATTATGGCAAGGTTTAGGGTATTATTCCAGAGCAAGAAACCTACATTTTACAGCAAAATTTATCAGAGATAATTACAATTCTGTTTTTCCGTCAGAATATAAAGAAATAAGAGAATTAAAAGGTGTGGGTGATTATACTGCAGCGGCTATTTCATCTTTTTGTTATGATTTACCTTATGCTGTGTTAGACGGAAATGTTAGCAGATTAATAAGTAGATATTTTGCAATAGAAACCCCTATTGATTCATCTGAAGGGAAGAGGTTATTTAAACAAAAATCACAAGAACTTCTAGATATTAAATCCCCAGCAATTTATAATCAGTCAATAATGGAGTTTGGAGCCCTTCAGTGCGTTCCTAAATCTCCTAATTGTAAAAGGTGTGTTTTAAAGAGTACTTGCAAATCTTATTCTACAGAGTTAGTTCATTTACTTCCTATAAAGAGTAAATCTTTAAAAGTGAGTAATAAATATTTTAATTTTCTGATTATTACTGACGGAGCAAACACCTTTATTGAAAAAAGAAAAAAAGGTATATGGAATTCTTTGTATCAATTTCCTCTGATTGAAGGTAAATACGATTCTGAAACTATTCAAAGTTCTGATAAATGGAAAGAAATATTTTCAGAGACAAAAGATAGTATTGATTTTGTAAGTTTTCAAATAAAACATAAGCTTTCTCATCAGTTAATACATGCTTTCTTTTATCATATTAAATCTGAAGGTTTTATTAATGATGATCTCATAAAAATAAATTGGGATGACATAAACAAATATCCTTTACCAAGATTGATTGATAAATACCTAAATTCTGTAAAAGAGAATTTGTAAAATATTGTATATTTGTATAAAATTAAAAATTATGGCAGGAGTAAACAAAGTAATATTAGTTGGTAATCTAGGAAAAGACCCAGAAGTTCGTCATCTTGATAATGGGATAGCAGTAGCTAATTTTTCCTTAGCAACAACAGAAAGCTATACAAATAAGCAAGGAGAAAAAGTAAGTCAGACGGAATGGCACAATATCGTGTTGTGGAGAGGACTTGCTGATGTTGCTGAAAAATATCTGAAAAAAGGTAATTCAGTTTATATTGAAGGGAAGTTACAATACAGATCTTGGGAAGATGATAACGGAAATACAAGATATAATACAGATATCAGAGCAGAGAAGATGACAATGTTAGGTTCTAAGTCCGATAATCAATCATCTTCACAACCTTCTGATTCTCCATCTGAAACTCCAGCTCCTGAAGTTGAAGAAGATGGAAATAATGATTTACCATTTTAAGATATAAATTTTGAAGGCAGACCCCTTACCCATATTGTTAAATTCAGTTGTATCGTTGGAAGTAAATGACCTTACTTTCCCTATTATTATAGGATTATTTATTGTATCTCTTTTAATCTTTTTATCTGCACTGATTTCTGGTTCTGAAGTTTCTTTCTTTTCTTTAAACTCATCTAATTTAGAAGAGCTGAGAGAAATTGATGAAAAGAAAGAAAAAAAAATAAGAGATATTTTAAAACATCCCAATAAATTATTAGCTACAATTTTGATTGCGAATAATTTTATTAATGTTGCTATTATTATACTTACCTCTTATTTAACCTCCGAAATCTTTTCTTTTCCGGATTCTAACATTTTGCAATTTGTGGTTCAAGTTATACTGATAACTTTCATCTTAGTTTTACTTGGGGAGATAACTCCGAAAGTTTACGCAAAACAAAATGCAGTTAGTTTTAGTAAAAGCATGATTACTCTAATTAAATTTTTCGAATTTATTTTCACTCCATTCTCATCAATTCTTACTTCTGCTACTTCATTTATTGATAAAAAACTAAAGCAAAAGTCACAACATATCTCAATGGAGGAAATTTCTCAGGCAATTGAGCTTACTTCTGAAGGAGAGGAAATGGATGATGAAAAAAGAATTTTAAGATCAATTGTAGAGTTTTCTAATATTGATGTAAAAGAAATAATGAAAGCCAGAACGGATGTAATTGCTGTAGAAAAAGACACTTCTTTTAAAGATGTATTACAATTAATTGTTTCCTCATCTTATTCCAGAATACCAGTTTATAAGGAGAATTTCGACAATGTAAAAGGAGTACTTCATATTAAGGACCTAATTCCTCATATTTCGGATGAGGATATGGATTGGTTTTCATTGTGTCATGAAGCTATGTTTGTTCCGGAAACAAAAAGAATAAATGACTTATTAAACGAATTTCAGGATAAGAAAATACATTTAGCTATTGTGGTAGATGAATATGGAGGTACTTCTGGTATTGTAACCCTGGAAGATGTGCTAGAAGAAATAGTAGGGGAGATAAATGATGAGTTTGATGATGATGGTACCCAGTATTCTAAGTTAGATGAAAACACTTTTGTGTTTGAAGCAAAAACTTCTTTAAACGATTTCCTGAAAATTGTAGAGGGAGAATTAGATTATTTTGATGAAATAAAAGGTGATAACGAAACTCTGGCTGGGCTGATACTCGAAAAAACAGGTGTAATACCTAAAATATCAGAAAAAATTGATTTTCCACCATATTCGTTTGTTGTAGAATCTGCAGATGATAGAAAAATAAATAGGTTAAAAGTAAACATCAAAAGATGAAAAAAATAGCAATCTTTTTGTCTGTTATTTTTATCTCAATAAGTCTATATTTTTTTATTCAGAAAGAAGATTATTACATACCAAAACCACTTGCAAAACTTAAAATAGACCTTTTAAGTTCAGATCAAAACTCCTTTTCGGATGATATGGTTTTGTTTAAACATTCAAAACCTTCATCTGTTATAGTTAATAAAGATACATATAAAATTGATTATCTTACTTTTGATGCAACTATCAATTTTAAAATAAAGAACTTTGAAGATTTAAATACAGAAATTTATAATTTCGAAAATTCTATTGTAGTGCACGAAAAACAAGGTGCATTTATTAATGCAAATATTATAAAAGATACTTCAGAAAACGTTTATGGTATTTTATGTTATTTGGAAGGAGATAATATTGCTACTTCATCCCAGTTTTTTGTTACGGATAGTACAAATTATTTTATGAGTGGAGGTCTTACTTTTTCTTCTTCTATCACTCCTGAAATTAAAATTCAGAATGAAATTATGAAACAAGAAGTTTTCAATTTTATTAATTCTTTTAAATGGACTTCAGTTTCCGAATAAGGATATATTTGCAGCATGAATCCTACTTATAAAAATTATCTTACTCTTTCTTTTTTAGCTCTTATTTGGGGTAGTTCTTTCGTCCTCATAAAAAGAGGATTGGAATCTTATTCTGATATGCAAGTTGCTGCTTTAAGGTTGTTTATTGCATTTTTGTCGTTACTTCCTTTTTTGTATTCGGCACTTAAAAAATTAAACAAAAAACATATTGTACCACTTATTATTACAGGGGTTTTGGGTAATGGTATTCCTGCTTTTTTGTTCACTAGGGCACAAACTACTCTTGAGAGTTCTTTCGTTGGGATATTAAATTCATTAACTCCAATTTTCACATTGGTATTGGGTATATATTTTTTCAAATCAAAACCTACAAAAACTAATATTGTAGGAATTATTATCGGATTTTTAGGTGCATTATTATTATATGTTTCCGAAATCCCTGATTTTTCTACTGTTAATATAGGGGTTTTT
The DNA here is from genome assembly GCA_902514225.1 of uncultured Bacteroidota bacterium. The sequence continues at coordinate 19,013 of CABXPN010000007.1, read as the reverse complement.
TTGGTTGTTATTGCTTGTTTGTTTTATGGTATTTCTGTAAATGTAATCCGAAAATATTTAGCGGATATGAATTCTCTTCATATTTCTGCTATTGCATTTATGTTTGTAGGGCCATTTGCTGGATTCTATATTTTTACTACCGACTTTCTAAGTATTGCAACAACTACAAACGGATTTACATCCTTAGGATATATCACAATTTTGGCGGTTGTTGGTACTTCCTTTTCGGTGGTGATCTTTAATAAACTTATTAAAGATACATCTGCAATATTTGCGACATCTGTTACATATCTTATACCTATTGTAGCACTTTTTTGGGGTTTATTAGAAAACGAACAAATTAGAAACGAACACTATATTGGTATTTGTATTATCCTTTGCGGTGTATATCTGGTAAATAAAAAGAGGTTTATTCCAAGATAATCTTCTTCTCAGTAAACCCACCTTCATAAATATAGAACAGAGTTCCTTTTGTATTTTCCGTAACTTCTCTACCGAGTATGTCTACAATTTTTAGAAGTTTTTTCTCTCCAACAAACACATCTTCTACCGAGACTCCATTTCCACAGATTTCCTGTGTAAGTAATTCTGGCCTGTATTGATTTATGGAAGAAATCATTCTTGTTTTTTGTCCTAAAGTAAACATATTCATACAAGCATCATTTGTATAATCCATATAGTTCATAAACATATCTCCGTTCGGATTATTTGTATTACAAGAATTAGGAGCTTCCGGAAATGAAGGACATCCATAGTTTTCATATTCTTGTGTTGGGGTATCGTTTACATAATCATCTCCACATCCACTCCATCCTGTGCCCCATACATGTTCTAAATTTAACCAATGTCCTATTTCATGAGTTGCAGTCCTTCCTTTATTGTATGGGTATTGTACAACTCCCATATCCCCAAAATACTGATAACCTATTACTACACCATCATCTGGGTCGTTCCAACTTGTTGGTACGGTAGAATATCCTAATAAATTATCTAAATTACAAATCCATATATTTAAATAGTCGTCAGATGGCCAGCCATCTACTCCTCCGTCAGAAGTAGATTTCATATCATCTCCTTGCATGCCAAATGATGTGGTGCTTGTTTGTGTTCTTGTAATTCCTGTTGTAGAGTTTCCGTTCGGATCTGTTGTTGCTAGGCAAAATTCTATTTCGCAATCGGCAGCTATTTGTTTCCATACACTTGGAGTGTTTATGGTGTCAATATTTAATTTTCTAAAATCTTTGTTTAATATATCAATCTGAGATTGTATTTGGTTATCCGAAATATTTTGATTAGTTGTGTTCCAAACCACATGTATAACTACTGGTATTGTTATTATTGTTTTTGATGAAAAATTAGGGTTTTTTTCAATCCATTTTTGTGTTTCAGTATTTACTTTTTGTTTTGCAATAGTAAAATCTTTATTATTTTGTAATAAGTGTTCCGTTCTTTCTGTGGTTCCGCATCTTTGCTGAGAGAAAGAGTGTGTAGTAAAAACTACTAGTAGTAGTAATAATGTTTGTTTCATTTTTTTTCTGTGTTATTTTTATGCAAATATATATGCAATTTATAAACTAATAATACTGAAGTGTTTCTATTCTTATGTATTCAGAAATTTTCCATTCATTTAGCTCCTCATTTTGCAGATTTTATTAGTTTTGCAGTCCGAATTTAAAAAATAATTAATAATGTACGCAATAGTTGAGATAGCAGGGCAACAATTCAAAGTTGAAAAAGATCAGCAGATATTTGTACACAGATTAGAAGCAAAGGAAGGTTCGAAAGTAGATTTCGGAAATGTTCTTTTGATTGATAATGGTGGAAAAGTAAATGTTGGCGCCCCAGCTGTAAAAGGAGCCAAAGTGACGGCCAAAGTACTGGATCACCTTAAAGGTGACAAAGTAATTGTATTCAAGAAGAAAAGAAGAAAAGGATACAGAGTAAAAAATGGTCACAGACAATATCTAACAAAATTAGAAATTGTAAAAATTGATGAAAAAGCAGCTGCTAAAAAAGCTCCTGCAAAAAAATCAGAACCAAAAACAGTAGCAAAACCAAAAGCTGTAGCCAAAAAAGCTCCAGCAAAAAAGAAAACAACAACTAAAAAGACTGCAGCTAAAAAAGCAGAATAATCTTTTAAATAAAACTATAATAAAATGGCACATAAAAAAGGAGCTGGTAGTTCAAAAAACGGAAGAGAATCACAAAGTAAAAGACTTGGTGTAAAGATTTTTGGAGGACAAAATATCATTGCTGGAAACATTATTGTTCGTCAGAGAGGAACGGTACATAACCCAGGTGATAATGTTGGTATTGGTAAAGATCACACTTTATTTGCTCTTACTGACGGAATTGTAAAATTTACAAAGAAAAGAAAGAACAGATCTTTTGTATCGGTTGTAACTGAGTAGTTAATTTCTCAGATAATAATACTATAAAAACTCTTGAGAAATCAAGAGTTTTTTTGTTTACATTTGTATCGACTAAATAAAAAAATAAAATGTTACAGATAAATTTTTTAAGAAACAATAAAGAAGATCTTATTGAAAGATTAAAAGTGAAGAACTTTGACGCTTCCAATATTATTGATGAAGTTATTGATTTAGATGATAAAAGAAAGTCTACACAGCAACAATCAGATGAACTTTTGTCAAGAGCCAATTCTATAGCAAAAGAAATAGGAATTTTATTTAAATCAGGAAAAGGTGCAGAAGCAAATTCCTTAAAAGAGGAATCATCACAAATAAAAGAAAAAACAAAAGCATTACAAGAATCTTTATCAGAAACTGAAAAAGAAATATGGGAAAAGCTAATTCAAATCCCTAATGTTCCTCATCCTTCAGTTCCTATGGGAAAATCAGATGCTGATAATCAGACAATAAAAGAAGTCGGAACTATTCCAGAACTAGGAGAAAATAAAAAACCACATTGGGATTTATGTTCTCAGTATAAGCTGATTGATTTTGAATTAGGAAATAAAATTACAGCTGCTGGTTTTCCGGTTTACACTAATAAAGGTGCTAAATTACAAAGAGCACTTATTGCTTACTTTTTAGATAAAAATACTGAAGCAGGTTATACAGAATATCAACCTCCGCATCTTGTAAATGAGGATTCAGCTTTTGGTACTGGTCAACTTCCAGATAAAGAAGGACAGATGTATCATGTAACGGAAGATAATTTGTATTTAATACCAACTGCTGAAGTTCCTGTAACTAATTTTTTCAGAGATGTAATTGTAAAAAAGGAAGAATTTCCGATTAAATGTACTGCATATACTCCTTGTTTTAGAAGAGAGGCGGGTTCTTACGGAAAAGATGTAAGAGGACTAAACAGATTACACCAATTTGACAAAGTAGAAATTGTTCAAGTTCAGCATCCTGAAAAATCATATGAAACTTTAGATGTTATGGTAAATCATGTTGCATCTATATTAGATGAATTGGAATTACCATACAGAATTTTAAGGTTGTGTGGTGGTGATATAAGCTTTACATCTGCACTTACTTTTGATTTTGAGGTTTATTCTGCAGGTCAGGATAGATGGTTAGAAGTTAGTTCTGTTTCTAATTTTGAAGGATACCAATCAAACAGATTAAAATTAAGATATAAAGATGAAAACGGTAAAACTCAACTTTGTCATACTCTTAATGGTTCCTCACTTGCGCTTCCAAGAATTTTCGCATCACTTGTAGAAAATAATCAGACAGAAAATGGAATTAAAATCCCAAAAGTTTTACAAGAATACACTCGTTTTGATATAATTGATTAGATGAGATTAACATTCGTATTTTTATTTTGTGTGTCGTTTGCATTTTCACAAACAGACGATACTAAAATAGCATATCAGTTTTATCAGAATGGAGAATACGAAAAAGCAATTGATATCTATAAAGATCTATCAAAAGGAAATGCTTTTTCTCAAATATATTATCCTTATTTTCAATCCTTAGTATTGACAGAAAAATATTCTGAAGCTAAGAAAGTGTCTCAGAAAATGATGAGAAAAAACACATATTCTCTAATTTTTCATGTTGATTTATATTTGATTTATAATAAATTAGAAGACAAGAAAAACGCACAAAAAACATTAGAAAAATTACATTCTCAGCTTAATGAAAAAGTGAGTCAAGTAGTAAGTGTTGCAAATGCTTTTGTTAAATATTCGTATTACCAAGAAGCTCTGCAATGTTATGTTTTAATTGAGGATTCTGAAAAAGCACGAAACAGAAATTATAATATACAAAAAGCACAGATTTATCAATATCTGGAGGAAGATGAATTGATGGTTGAGGAATATTTATCTCATCTAAAGAAAAATCCTGGACAAAAAATTACAATTGTAAATTATTTACAACGCTATCTGGATAATAGCGGAATGGAAAATGAAAATAATTATACTTATGTGAAAAACGGATTGTTAAAATATAGTCAGAAGGAAAAGGATGATTATCTGTTTTCAGAACTTCTGATTTGGCTTTTTATGCAACATCAAGAGTTTAATCTTGCATTTATACAATCAAAAGCATTGGACAAAAGATTAAATGAAGATGGTGAAAGATTATATAATTTGGCAGAAACATTTCTGGATAATCAGTATTATGATTTGGCAATTAAATGTTACGACTATATCCTAAATAAAGGAGATAGAGCTTATTATTTTATCGATGCAAATATTAATAAATTATATGCTTTAGGAGAAAAACCAAATCCTAATCTTACTGAGTTAGATAATTTATATCAGAATATAATTGATGAATTAGGAAAAGATTATACTACTGTTTTGCTATTAAATAATTATGCTCATTTCAAAGCCTTTTCTTTAAATGATTTAGAGTCTGCTACTCTTATTTTAGAGGAATGTATGGAGTTAAATACTGTAAGTAAAGTTGATTTGGCGGATTGTAAATTGGTTTATGCAGATGTAATGTTACTTTCAGGAAATATATGGACTGCATTATTATATTATTCTCAGGTAGAAAAAGATCATAAAGAAAGTCCTCTGGGTCATGAAGCAAAATTAAGAAGAGCAAAGATATCTTATTTTCAAGGTGATTTTGATTGGGCACAATCTCAATTGGATGTTCTGAAATCATCAACTTCAAAATTGATTTCAAATGACGCTATGGAGTTATCTTTATTAATAACAGATAATTTAAATTTAGATACATCTGCAATGCCAATGGAAATTTATGCCAGAGCTGATTTGTTATTTTTTCAGAACAGATTTGAACAGGCAATTATTACATTAGATACTATTCTGAATAATTATAGCGGACACACATTAGTTGACGAGATTTACTTTAGGAAATTTCAGATGTACAAAAAAATGAATAATACTGATATGTCAGTTAGTATGCTTTTAACTATTATTAATGATTACTCGTTTGATATTTTATATGATGATGCTTTATTTAATTTAGCAAAAATATATCAAGATTTAGGTAATGATGATAAGGCATCAAAGTATTATGAAGAAATCCTGTTTAAATGTAGTGGAAGTATATATACTGCAGAATCAAGAAAACAATACCGAACAATTAGAGGAGATGAATTATGATAATATATAATGTAACTTGTAATGTAGAAGCTTCTGTTTCTGGGGAGTGGCAAAATTGGATGAAAACAAAACATATACCTGAGGTAATGGAATGTGGAATTTTCACTTCAGCAAAAATGAATAAAGTATTATCAGGAAATGATGGTGGAGATACTTTTGCTATTGCATATAGTTGTAAAAGTATGAAGGATTTACATCAGTATCAGATTAAACACGCTCCTGATTTACAGAAGAAACATACTGAAAAATACGGAACAAAAGTTGTTTCCTTTCGTACCCTTTTAGAAGAAATTGAAAAATTTTAGATAAAAAAAAGGGAAGTTGGTAAACAAGTATAAACCAACTCCCCTCAAAAAACCCACTTATTAAAAACGAAAAACAAGTGAAAGTAAAAACTCTTTTTTTAGGTCATCAATGTATTATTAAGAAAATAAACAGCTACAACAAAAACCAGCATAATAACATATAACCATCCGGAAGTTCTTTCTCCATCTCCCATTATATGTTCCTTTCTTCTTTTGTTGGAAAAAGCGATACAGAAAACCCTAATAATATTATTAATTTCATAATCATATTACAAATATAAACGTCAATAATTTCAAAAATTGTACGTATTAGTACGGATATTGATTTTCTGTTAATAACTATGTAATTGTTTTAAAATCAGTATCTTATACCCATAATATGATATTTTTTTAGTTTTCTTTTTTTTTTTTAGAAGGATATTTTTCATCAATTTTAATGACAAGCTGATGTTAACTATGTAAAAAAGGATTTGTCTTTCTTTCTTTTCCTATTGTGGTTGATGGTCCATGTCCACAATGCACTACAGTTTCATCTTCTAAAACCATTAATTTATCTTGAATGATATCAACAAGAGTGTCATAATCTCCTCCAGGTAAATCGGTCCTTCCAATACTCCCGTTAAATAAAACATCTCCTGCTACAATAAATTTTTCTTCTTTACTAAACAGACAGATATGTCCGGGAGCATGTCCTGGAGTAAATAATATTTCTAATTTACTTTCACCAAAATTTAATATATCTCCCTCTTTCAGAAAATGTTGTGGATACGGGCTTCCTTCATATTTTCCGAGTCCGTATGTTTTGGCAATTCCACCTGCATTTTCTAATAAAGGAAGGTCAAGTTTGTGTATATGAAGTTCAATATTCCAATTTTCAGAAACAAATTTATTCCCTAAAATATGATCAATATGGCAATGTGTATTTATTAATTTTACTGGATTTATCTCATTAACCTCAATAAATGAAACCAGATTCTTTCTCTCTTCCTCTTCATAGCATCCAGGATCTATTATTATACAATCCTTAGTATCATCCCAAATAATATATGTGTTTTCTTGAAATGGATTAAAAGTAATTTGAGTAATTTTCATATTTATTTTTTTAAAAAGATACAGTTGAGTTATCCATTCTTGGAATATTTATGAAATTAATTTACTTCCAATTGTATGAAATTCTTCTGAAAAAAGATCTAATCTTTCTATCAAATCATTATTATTGACTTTGTCCTCTTCAAAGTCCTTGCCAGTAGCGTAAATAATTCTTGGCAGTTGAATCATCCTCCATTGATTCATACAAATTTGAGTTAGATGTTGTGTGGAGAGATAACTTCTTTCCCCTCCTGCTGCACAAATAATTCCAAAGAATTTTCCAGTTGCTTTTCCAAAACAATTATCTAGAATTATTTTTAGTCCATCATTAATACTGTAACAATGTACTCCCATTCCGATAATAAGATTATCAGAATTATCTACCTCATTACTTAATTGTATCATACTTTCAGATATTTTTTTATGACAAGGTTTTAGGTCCATATCTCTAGCGTCTATTATCTTAACGTCTATCTCTTTTGCAGAGAGTCTGTTGTATATTTCTTCACATAAAATAAATGATCTGGATTTTGGAGATAAAGAGCTTGATATAATAAGTGTTTTCATAAACCTGTTCAGTTAATTATTTTATTAGTTGCCTACTTTAGAAATAAACTGAATTCTGGCAATTCTTAATTCTTCATCAGAATATTCATCTTCTGTAAATTCTTCTCTAGCTTCTTCTAATGAAAAGTGTTCTGATTCTTTAAAGAAATCACAAAGTTCTTCTTGTTCATAATCATCCATCATGTCATCAAGCATGTATTGCATGTCCAATTTTGTTCCAGATTCTACAATTGTTTCAATCTCTTTTATTAGTTCATCAGATGTAAGTCCTTTTGCACGAGCAATATCTTCTGTTGAAAGTTTTTTGTCTAGACTTTGTATAATATAAACTTTGTTTGATGATTTCTTGACAATGGTTTTAATTACCATATCAGAAGGTCTTTCAATATTATTTTCTTTTACATATTTATCAATCATCATGATAAACTCACCTCCGAACTTTTTAGCCTTTCCAGTTCCTACTCCCTGAATCTGTGACATCTCTTCATTAGTAATAGGGTAGTTGTTTGCCATGTCAATAAGAGAAGATTCCTGAAAAATAATTGCAGGAGGTAATGATTCTTCTTTTGCTATTTTTTTTCTTAATTGTTTTAACAGATTAAATAAAATATCATCCATAGCCGCTCCTTTTTGAGTAGAACTACTGCTAGTTGATTTTGAGTAATTATGATCTTTGGTTAGAGTAAAACTATAAGGTTGGTCTAGAAATTCTTCACCTTTCTCAGTAAGTTTTATTGTTCCGTAAGTTTCAATTTCTTTTGTGATTATTTCTTCTATATAGGTCTGTCTGATTACTGCATGCCAAAATTCAACACTCTTTCCTTTTCCTGACCCGAAAACATCTGTGATCAAACTCATGTGTTGGTTGATAAGGCTATTTGCATCACCTACCATTATTCTGGCAAGTTCTTTTGCTTTAAATGTTTGGTTACTTACTTTAATAGCTTCTAGTAATTGTGTAACAAATTCTTTCCCTTCAAAAGTAGGTTTTGGATTTTTGCAATTATCACACATGTTTTCGCAATCTGCAGATTCAAATTCTTCTCCGAAATAATGAAGTAAATATTTTCTTCTGCACATTGCTGTTTCTGCAAATGAAATAGTTTCCATTATTAACTGACGCCCAATTTCTTGTTCGCTTACAGGTTTTCCGCTTAAAAACTTCTCTAATTTCTCTATATCTTGATAGCTATAAAAAGTAACTAAATGTCCTTCTCCATCATCTCTTCCTGCTCTTCCTGTTTCTTGATAATAACCCTCTAAACTTTTTGGGATATCATGGTGTATAACAAATCGAATGTCTGGTTTATCAATTCCCATTCCGAATGCAATTGTTGCAACAATTACATCACAATCATCCATAATAAAAGCATCCTGATTTTGAATCCTAGTCTTTTGGTCTAATCCAGCATGGTAAGGAAGAGCATTGATTCCGTTTACTTGTAAGGTTTCTGCTATTTCTTCTACTTTTTTCCTACTTAAACAATAAACAACACCAGATTTTCCTTCATGTTCTCGGATGAATTTGATTATCTCTTTTTCTACATTGTGCTTGGGTCTAATATCATAAAACAAATTTTTTCTATTGAAGGAATCTAAATAAAGAGCAGCATCTAACACTTTCAGATTCTTCATTATATCATGTCTTACTTTTGGAGTAGCGGTTGCAGTGAGAGCTATAATAGGTCTTCTTCCTATATTTTCAATTATCTCTCGGATTCTACGATATTCAGGTCTGAAATCATGCCCCCATTCAGAAATACAATGAGCTTCATCAATAGCGAAAAATGAAATGTTAATGGATCTGAAGAACTCAATATATTCTTCTTTTGTTAGGGATTCAGGAGCTACATATAACATTTTAGTTTTTCCTGATAGAATATCCTCTTTTACAATATTTATTTGTGTTTTTGAAAGTGATGAGTTTAACACATGCGCTATACTTTCCTTATCGCTAAATGTTCTAATAGCATCTACTTGGTTCTTCATAAGTGCAATTAATGGTGATATTACAATTGCTAAACCATCAGAAATAAGCGCTGGAAGTTGAAAACACATTGACTTTCCTCCACCTGTTGGCATGATTACCATTGAGTCTTTTTCTTCTAAAAGATTCTGAATAATTTGTTCTTGCTTACCTTTAAAACTGTTAAATCCAAAGATTTCTTTTAAGTGTTTATGTAATGTTTCTGAAGAAATACTCATCTTGTTATATTCATGTACCTATTTATTTTACTTTTGTAACGAAATTATAAAACGAATATACGCATAAATCTAATGCCGAAAACAAAAAATATCTTAAAAATAGCAAGCTCTGTATTTGATATAGAATCTAATTCTATCTCACAGTTAAAGAGTAAATTGACAGATGATTTTACAATGTCAGTTACAGAAATTATTAATTCTGATGGAAGGATTATTGTTGCAGGTGTAGGTAAAAGTGCAAATATAGCATCAAAAATTGTTGCAACTTTTAATTCTACAGGCCAACCTTCCGTTTTTCTGCATGCTGCAGACGCTCTTCATGGGGATTTAGGAAATATACAAAAAAATGATATTGTAATTTGTATTTCAAAAAGTGGAAATACGAAAGAAATTAAACTATTAGTACCTTTAATAAAGAAGTTAGGGAATAAGATAATTTCAATTTGTGGTAATTTAAATTCATATTTAGCTAAAGAATCTGATTTTTGCTTAGATGTATCTGTAGAAAAGGAAGCTTGTCCTAATAATCTAGCTCCCACATCCTCTACAACAGCACAATTAGTTATGGGTGATGCTTTGGCGGTTTGTTTATTAGAATTAAGAGATTTTTCAGATGAGGATTTTGCACGTTTTCATCCTGGAGGAATTTTAGGGAAAAGATTATTCTTAAAAGTATCAGATATTATTTCAGAACAATCAAAAGCTTTTGTTTCTCCAAATTCAACCTTACAAGAGGTTATTGTAGAAATTTCTGCGAAAAGATTAGGATCTGCAGCTGTAATTAATCAAAGCAAACTTATTGGAATAATTACAGATGGTGATTTAAGAAGAATGTTAGAGGATTCACCTGATATTTCAAATATTATTGCTTCAGATATAATGAGTGATTCTCCTAGAACTATTTCTCCAGATATGTTAGCCTCAGAGGCTTTAACAATTTTAGAGAAAAACAATATTAGCCAGTTAATCGTGTTAGATAATTCTGAATATAAAGGAATTATACACATTCATGATATATTAAAAGAAGGAATTTAATGGGGAAAGAAAAAGAGATGTCATTTTTAGACCACTTAGAAGTACTTAGGTGGCATTTAGTTCGCTCGGTTTCGGCAATAATTATATTTGCTGTTTTAGCTTTTATAAATAAAGATTTTATCTTTGATAAAGTATTATTTGCATCATTAAGCCCTGATTTTCCTACATATGTATTTTTCTGTAATTTATCAGATTTATTAGGTGCGGGAGATTTACTTTGTTTTGGAAAACAAAATTGGAACCTTCACTCGTTTACAATGGCAGGACAATTTTCTACACATATAATGACATCACTTTTTGCAGGATTTGTAATAGCTTTTCCTTATGTTTTTTGGGAGATATGGAGGTTTATAAAACCAGCTTTATATTCTGATGAAACAAAAGTAACAAGAGGCGTTGTGTTTTTTACATCTATTTTATTTTCAGTTGGTGTATTGTTCGGTTATTATATGGTAGCTCCTTTGTCAGTAAATTTTTTAGGGTCTTATCAGATTAGTGGGCAAGTTTCAAATACTATTGGAATAAGTTCCTATGTGTCAACAATTACTACAATTAGCTTTGCAAATGGACTTATTTTTGAACTTCCTATGTTGGTTTATTTCCTTACTAAAATCGGATTATTGACTCCGGAATTTATGAAGAAATACAGAAAACATTCTATTGTTCTTACATTAATTTTATCTTCAATTATCACTCCTCCTGATGTAACGAGTCAGATTTTAGTTTCTTTACCTTTAATTATTCTTTATGAGTTTAGTATAAAGATTTCAAAACGAGTACTTAAAAATCAAAATAAATAATGAAATTAAGATCTGAAAATATTGTAAAAATTTATGGAGATAAAGAAGTTGTAAAGGGTGTTTCTGTTGAGGTGAGTAAAGGAGAAATTGTTGGTTTGTTAGGTCCGAATGGAGCGGGTAAAACAACATCATTTTACATGATTGTAGGACTTATAAAACCAAATTTAGGAAAAGTGTTTTTAGATGAGAAAGATATTTCTTCATTGCCAATGTATAAAAGAGCGCAATTAGGAATAGGATATTTGGCACAAGAGGCTTCTGTGTTTAGGAAAATGACTGTTGAGGATAATTTACTTTCGGTTTTAGAAATGACTAATTTAAGCAAGTCAGAACAAGAGAAAAAGTGTGAAGATTTGTTAGATGAATTTGGACTTCAGAAAATTAGAAAGAACATGGGGGGATTGCTTTCTGGAGGAGAAAGAAGAAGAACAGAAATAGCAAGATGTTTGGCTACCGATCCAAGTTTTATTCTTTTAGACGAACCTTTTGCTGGGGTTGATCCGATAGCGGTAGAAGACATTCAGCAAATTGTATCTGATTTAAAGAAAAGAAATATTGGTATATTGATTACCGACCATAATGTACACGAAACCCTTTCAATTACCGATAGAGCGTATTTGCTTTATGAAGGAAAAATCCTAAAATCAGGAACATCAGAAGAGCTTGTTTCTGATGAAATGGTAAGAAAATTATATCTAGGAAAAAATTTCGAGCTGAGGTAGTTTTAATCTTCTTCTAAAGTAAATTCAAAACCTTCCATAATCTGATTAGCAAGTAATTTAGTACAAGCTTCAGTTACTTTTGTGTTTGCTACTTCTTTGTTTTCTGCATCCACTTCTAGTGTAATGTGTTTTCCAATTCTTACATTAGTAATTTCAGAAAGTCCAACATTTCCCATGCTTGCGCTTACAGCTTTTCCTTCTGGGTCTAACAAAGCTTTTAATGGCATTATGTCTATTTCGGCTCTAAATTTCATTTTATTAGATTATTTATGATTGATAAAAAGATATACAAAATTACAATAAATGGAATTGCTGCAAACTCTAAAACGAATAATAATATTAAAGAACTTATTAAGAATATAATTCGGATAATATTTAGTTGAGACTTTAGTTCTTCTCCCTTGCTAATTTTCAGTGAAAATAGTGGTAACTCTGAAACTAAAAGTAAGGATAATATTATTGTAGTCCCAATTAATAAATCAATGCTAAATTTTGTTTCGTAATTTATTCCAAGAATTGGTAAAGATGCAATAAAGATAGCGGCCGCAGGTACAGGTAATCCGATAAAGGAAGAAGTTTGTCTACTGTCGATATTAAATTTTGCTAATCGAATAGCTGAAAAGATTGGAAGTATAAAAGCTGCATAAACAAGGAATTCATAATGATTATTACTTTCTGAAATTAATTTGTAAATAATAATTCCTGGTGCTACTCCAAAAGTTACCATGTCCGCCATGCTATCTAATTGCTTTCCTATTTCGGAACTTACCTTTAATAACCTAGATGCAAATCCGTCAAAAAAGTCAAGAATGGCACCAAAAAAAATAAAGGCAGCTGCAACTTCTAATTCTCCTTCAAAAGCTAAAACAATTGAGAGTAAACCACAAGTCAAATTTCCTAATGTGATAAGGTTTGGTACGTTTCTTTTAATTGCGTTCATAATCTTACAATAATGTGCTGATTTTTGTGTTATTTTGAAATACAAATATACAACAATGTATAACAAACTTAAATATCTGTTTTTCTTTTTTGTTTTCCTTTCTTTTTCAGGGATTTCACAAACAAAATATAGTAATGAATTTTTACAAATTGGTGCCGGGGCTCGTTCATTAAGTTTATCGAAAGCTGTTGTTGCCTCTTCTGTAAATTCTTCTTCTGTTTATTGGAATCCTTCTGCTTTGGTGGGTTTAAATCAATCTGAAATGGAGTTAATGCATGCTTCTTATTTTGCAGGAATTGCAAATTTTGACCAGTTTTCGTATGCAAAAAAAATAAATGAAACAGATGCAGTTGGTTTTATGTTGCTTAGGTTTGGTGTAGATGATATTATGAATACTGCAAACCTGATTGATAATAATGGGAATGTTGATTATGATAGAATAGAACTTTTCTCTACTGCAGATTATGCTTTTCTATTTTCTTTTGCTAAAAAGGATGTATTTAAAGGGTTTGATGTTGGAGGAAATACAAAAATAATATACCGACATATTGGTGATTTTGCAAATGCTATTGGTTTTGGTTTTGATGTTTCTGCACAGAAACAAATAGGTGAGTGGAAGGTTGCTGCTATTGTGAGAGACGCTACTTCAACATATAATTCTTGGACTTTTAATATGGATAAATTTGAGGAAGTGTATAGTCAGACAGGAAACGAACTTCCTGAAAATTCTTCTGAAATAACAATACCATCTATACAAACAGGAGTAAATAGGTCTTTCAAGTTAAATGATAATTTTAGTGTAAATTCTGAATTAGATTTAGATATTCATTTTGATGGAGAAAGGAATTCCTTAATTAGTTCATCATTATTTAGTGTAAATCCTCACTTTGGTTCAGAAATAAAGTTTAAAGAAATAATAGATTTCAGATTTGGTATTGGAGATATCAGATCTGAGATTGATTTTAATGAAGAAGAATATATCAGTTTGCAACCAAATTTGGGTATTGGTTTTCATTTTGATAATTTATATATTGATTACGCTCTTACTAATCTGGGAGATTTTTCTTCCTCAATGTATTCAAATTTGTTTTCTTTAAGATATAGTTTGAAATAAGATGAGAATAATACTTCTTTCAGTTTTAAGTGGTTTGTTGTTATCGTTTTCTTGGCCAGAAACGGGAACGTTTCCACTAATTTTTATTGCTATTATTCCACTTTTAATTCTTGAAAGAGATATTTTAGAAAAAGGAAAAAGAACTTCTTGGAAAGTATTTGGATACTCTTTTATTTCCTTCTTTATTTTTAATATTATTACAACCTATTGGGTGTGGCATGCAAGTCCTGCTGGGTCATTTGCTGCTTTTGTAATTAATGCTTTACTAATGAGTTTTGCTTTTGTTTTGTTTCATAAAGTAAAAAAAGTTTTAGGAGATAAAAGAGGATATTTTGCTTTAATTTTCTTTTGGATTAGTATGGAGTATCTCCATTTGCACTGGGAACTTGCTTGGCCTTGGCTTACTTTAGGAAATGTTTTTGCTACGGTTCCGGACATAGTGCAGTGGTACGAATATACTGGGGTTTTGGGTGGTTCACTTTGGGTTCTGATTTTAAACATTCTACTGTTTAAGTGGTGGATATCTGAAGACAAAAAGAAGAAATGGATACTTCCATCTATTTTTATTGTTGTCCCTTTATTGTTTTCTTTCTTTTATGGGATAGACCAAAAAACTCAACCCTATCAAACAGAAGAAATAGTAATTGTGCAGCCAAATGTAGATCCTTATAAAGATAAGTTTAATAGAGATGCACAAACACAGTTAGATAATTTTATTAATTTGGCGAAACAGAAATTAACCCAGAATACTACTTTATTAATTGGACCAGAAACTTGTTTGCAAGAAACTATTTGGGAAAGTAAGATAAGTCAATCTCAAAGTGTTTTTAAACTTCAGGAACTACAAGAAGAATTTCCGAAACTAAACATTTTGATTGGAGCTTCAACCTATAAGTTTTTAGGAGAGAAAAAAGAAGAAAATTCCAGAGAACTAAGAGAATCTGGTCAATGGTGTAATGCGTATAATTCCGCTATTTTCTTTGGTGTTGATTCAACTATTTCTATTTATCATAAAACAAAATTGGTTCCGGGGGTAGAGCAGATTCCGTACTCTTTTATATTTAATGTAATTGCAGATTTCACTGTTGACTTAGGAGGAACTTCTGGGAGTTTATCAAAAGATAATATAATTGAAGATTTTAAGTATAAAGATGTAAATATCCTTCCTCTTATTTGCTACGAAAGTATTTTTGGAGATATGAATACAGGAAAGAATTCAAATATTATTACCATTATTACAAATGATGGTTGGTGGAAAAATACAGCAGGCTATAAGCAACATTTTCAGTATGCCAGATTACGGGCAATTGAGCAAAGAAGGTCAATTGTTCGTTCTGCAAACACAGGTATTTCAGGATTAATATCCCCTTATGGAGATGTTATTGCTAAAACAGATTGGGATGAAGAAACTGCTGTAAATGTTAAGGTGCTTTTAAATGATAAAGTAACGTTTTACAATAGATATGGAGATTATATTGGTCGAATTTTTTCTTTTGTTGCAGTTTTATTACTTCTTTCTTCTTTTGTAAAGAAGAGGATAAAAAAAATACCAACTTCATAAAAGTTGGTATTAGGAGTAAAAAGTATTTATTTACTATTTATCTTCATTGTCACCTTCTTCATTAGTACTTTCTTCATCAGTACTTTCTTCATCAGTACCTTCTTCATCAGTACTTTCTTCATCAGTACTTTCTTCATCAGTACTTTCTTCATCAGTACCTTCTTCATCAGTACCTTCTTCAGTAGTTTCTTCTACCTCTACATTTGCCTCATCTAAATTTGCATGAGGACATTCCTCTTTAATTTCTGATTTATCACATTTTGTGTAATCACATTCTTTTTCACAACAATTACCTAAAAATTGCCATCCAAAGAATAAAATTACTAGGATAGTTGTTACAATGTTTAATACGTTTTTCATAAAATAATATATTGGTTAGTTTGGCTAATATATGCAAATTATTTTATTTCAATAACTTAGGTATCTTGCAAACCGGAATTTCATTCATTTTGTGTTGGTTTTGTAAGTTTAATTTTCTGAAAATATTTAAAACTTCTTTATCTCTTTCAGTAATTATCTTTTCATTTTCATTAAAATTCATAGCCCACTCTAATTCAGGGTAAGTAGCTCCAATCTGATCTTCATCTGTTTTATCCTCTCCCCAAAGCCCGTCTGTTGGAGGAGTCTTTAATATGTCTTGATTAATCCCAAGATATTTTGCAAGTTTATAAACTTCAGTTTTTAGCAAGTCTGCAATAGGACTAATATCCACTCCACCATCACCATATTTTGTAAAAAATCCAATCCCAAAATCCTCAACTTTATTTCCGGTTCCTAAAACTAAATAGTTATTGACTTGAGCGTGATAATACAGACAAGTCATTCTGATTCTTGCTCTTGTATTTACAAGTGCTAGTTCGTTTTCTTCTGTTTTGTTTGGAATGCTTTTTTCAAAACCATCAAAGATATCTGTGAGGTTATGTTCAATGCTACTTATGTTGTTAAAATTATTTTTTAACCATTTTATATGATTTTCACCTCTTTTAACTTGTAGTTTATTCTGATGAATTGGCATTTCAATACAAAGAGTAGGTAGTGTTGTTTTTGCTGCTAATGTAGATGTAAGTGCTGAGTCAACACCTCCAGATATACCAATAACAAATCCATCTGCTCCCGACTTTCTCTGATATTTGGAAAGCCAATTTACAATATGTTGTATTACTTCTTGTTCTTTCATTTTATAATTTACAAATTTATACATTTGCACTAATGAAATTCATAAAAACACTATTAATATTTTTTATTTTATCATCTTGTGTTTCTGAAGAGGAATCAAATGTAGAATTAGAATTTTACAGATTTGATCATCAGTTTTCTGAGATAAATGAAAATAATTATGAAGATAAATTATCTGAAATTGAGAAAGTTCTCCCTGATTTTGTTGATTATTATCTTAATAATCATATAGGAATGTTTATTGAAAATGATAGTGTGAAAAAATCCAATATATTAAGTTTTACTTCTTTTGAAGATGTTGTTTTACTTCAGAATAAAATTAATAAAAATTTTCCTGATGTATCTGAAATTAGTGGGAAATTTAACAAGGCCTTTTCAAAATATATATCTTGTTTCCCTGAAAAAGAGTTACCAAATAAAGTAATTACTATAAACTCTTTTGGTTCTAATGGTGTTGATGTAATAGGTAATAATATTATTATTGGATTAGATTTTTATATCGGAGATGAAAATCCAATGTACAGCTCCGTGTATGATTACATGAAAGTAAGATATAATAAGGAGTTTATGATTTCGGATGTATTAGAATATTGGATTTCGAGTGATTTCTTAGAAAATAGTCCCTCCACTAACTTTCTAGATGATTTAATTTTTAAAGGAAAAGTGATGTATATTATCCAGGAATGTTTATCGTCAGAGGATATTGCTGTTATTTTAAGATATTCTGAAGAAAGTGTAGATTGGTGTAATCTGTATGAAGATAAAATTTGGGAAGAAATTATTAAATCTGATTTATTGTATTCTTCAGATGAAAAAAGATATAGATCATTCTTTTATGACGCTCCTTTTACAAAAGGAATGCCAATAGAGTCTCCTGGTAGATTAGGTTATTTTGTCGGTTTAAAAATTATACAGAAATACATGAGTAATTCTGATGACACTTTTAAAGAATTAATGAACAACACTAATTCACAAGATATATTATTAAAATCAAAATATAAGCCATAATGAGCGAATCAAAACTAACTTTCGATTTGGAACTAGATGAAAATAATGTTCCGAAAAACATTGTAATGAATTCAACTGATAAACAAGCAGTAAATATAAATTTGAAATCTTTAATGATCGCTGGATGGGACGCTAAAACTAAAGAAACTCTCCGTGTTGATTTATGGACTAAAGATATGATGGTAAACGAAATGTTTATAATGTATCATCAGACATTAATGTCAATGGCTAATACTCTAGAAAAATCAACTGGGCATGATAAGTTGGCCGGAGCATTAAAAGATTACTGTGAGTTTTTTGCTGAGCAGACAAAAATCATTGAACCAAAGTAGGGTCAAAACCTTTATTATATTTTTCAATAAAGTTTAAGATGTCATTTGTTCCGATTTTTCTTTCAGAAGATGTAATAAATATCTCAGGTAAACTTTCCCAATATTTTAACATTTCTTCTTTGTATTTATTAATGTTCTTAATAATTTGAGTTTGAGAAATTTTATCTGATTTAGTAAAAACCATTACAAATGGAATTCCTTCTTCTCCCATTTGTTTCATAAATTCTATGTCAATTTTCTGAGCATTGTGTCGGATATCTAACAAAACAAATAAACAGATTAGGTTCTTTCGGTTTAAAAGATAATTGTTTATCATCTTTTTAAACTCATGTCTTTTTGTTTTAGAGATTGTAGCGTAACCATATCCTGGTAAATCAACTAGAAACCAATTATTATTGATCTTAAAATGGTTTATTAATTGTGTTTTACCTGGTTTCCCTGATGTTTTCGCTAGGTTTTTTCTGTCAACAATTGCATTGATAAGAGATGATTTCCCTACATTTGATCTTCCGATAAACGCATATTCAGGAAGTGATTCTTTAGGGCAAAGTTCATAGTCCGTATTGCTAATTACAAAATCAGCACTTTTTATTTTCATT
>CABXPN010000006.1 GCA_902514225.1 uncultured Bacteroidota bacterium | reverse complement strand
GGAGGATTAGGAGTTTATTACCGAACAGGATATATGGAAAAAGATATTGTTGATTATAATACCAATAACTTGAAATTCTCATCATCATTACACTACAAGATAAATCCTGACGTGGAGATGATGTATAAATTCAACTACGGAACAGGAACTACTGTATATCAGGGGGATAACAGATTTAGTCTAAAAAATATTCAGTTTTTTCAGAATATACTAGAAGTTAAACAAGAAGATAAATTCTTTATTCGGGCCTACCGTTCACAAGAAGATGCTGGAAATAGTTATGATGCTGTTTTTACCGCAATAAAATTACAGGAACATAATTTAGTTGATAATCAAGATTGGTATAGTTCCTATCAAAACAACTGGAAAGACAATTTTTCATTGGGAGATATAGGATGGAGTAATTTTGAGACTACTGTAATTAGCTCTTTTCCATATGTTGCAGAATATACATTTAATGGAGAGACAATTGAACTTGTTGACTGGATGAATTTAAGTGATTCTGTTTTGAATGCAAATATCAGTACTCTTATTTCTACACATGATTTTACAAGAATGCAAACAGATTTAGAAACAAATAGATTAATTCCTGGAACTGAAGAATTCACAAATGCACTGAATGATATTACTTCAAAAATTCCTATTGAAGGAGGTACAGGTTTTTATGACAAATCTGCATTAAATCATATACATTCTGAATATCAATTTAATCCTTCATTTTCCACCATAAAGATAGGAGCAAATTTCCGCCAGTATTCACCAGATTCAAAAGGTTCTATTTTTATGGATACCGATTCCACCAAAATATCTAATACAGAATATGGTATTTATTCTGGTTTTGAAAAAGATCTCTTTTACGATAAATTAAAAGTAAACGCAACTTTCAGAATGGATAAAAATGAGAATTTTGATTTTAACTTTTCACCTGCAGCATCCTTAGTGTACAAAGCTACAGAAACAGATATTATTCGACTATCATTCTCATCTGCTGTAAGAAATCCAACACTATCCGATCAATATTTATTTTATAATGTTGGTAGAGCAATTTTAATTGGAAATCTAAATGGTCATGGAGAGGATTATGGAGAGAATATGGTTACAGTCCAATCCTTAATTAACTATTATTTACCTAGATTAGAAGATAGAAGTCAAGACAGTCTAAAGTTCTTTAGTGTAGATCCAATTCGTCCAGAGAAAGCAAAATCAGCTGAACTAGGATATAGAACAACACTCTTTGACAAAGTTTATATTGATGCAAATTATTATTACTCTAAATATACAGATTTTATAGGATATAAGGTTGGTGTAAAATACCAAGCTGACACATCAGTAGGATATGAGATATTTCTACCTTCTATTCAAGCATACCGAATGGCTGCCAATGCTGAAAACACAGTTACAACACAAGGAGCTTCAATTGGAATTAATTATTATATAAATTCTAACTTTACTTTAAACGGAAATTATAGTTGGAACAAATTAAATGAAAAAGGAACAGAAGATCCAATTATTCCGGCATATAATACTCCAGAACATAAATACAATTTAGGATTTTCAGGTAGAGATTTACATTTTAGTTCTGAACATATGATTCTTAGAAATTTTGCTTTTAATATAAATTACAAATGGGTAGAAGGGTTTAATTATGAAGGATCTCCTCAGTTTACTGGTGAAGTACCTACTTATGATTTAATTGATATGCAAATAAGTAAAAAAATACCAAAATATTCTGCAACATTAAAAGTAGGGAGTTCTAACTTATTAAATAACCAACATTTTGAAGTATATGGAGGTCCGTATATTGGCAGAATGACTTATATATCCTTGCTCTTTGAATTAAAATAAAATTTGTATTATTGTACAATAAACTAAAATAAAAAATTATGAAAAAATCTTTACAAAAATTATTAGTAGTATCTCTATTATTTGTTGGAGTTACAGCTAACTCACAAAACAGATACCTTGATGAGGTATTTACAGATGTACATGTTAGCGAAATAGATACATTTGCACTTAATGTCAGTATTGAACCTATGCTTTTTGGCTTAGCTCCTGATTTACTTCCAATTGAATGTGATATTTATCAACCAATTGGAGATACTTTAACTAACAGGCCTGTTATTATTGTTTCTCATACTGGTTCATTCTTACCACCAGTTGCAAATGGACAACCTACCGGATCAATAAAAGATTCTTCAATAGTAGAACAATGCACTAGATGGGCTAAAAAGGGATATGTAGCAGTTGCTATGGGAAATAGAAAAGGATGGAACCCTACATCTCAGGACCAAAACGTAAGAACGTCTACCCTATTACAAGCTGCTTATAGAGGGATACAAGACGCAAAAGCAATGGTAAGATTTATGAGAATGACGGAAGATGCTTTAGGAAATCCATTCGGTATTGATCCTAATAAAATTGTTTTAGGTGGACAAGGAACAGGAGCTTATATTGCATTAGGGTATGCTACACTAGACAGTGCTGCTGTTGAACTAAATTTACCAAAATTTATTGACTTTTCTAATCCTTCAGCACCAGCACCATACGTAGTACCATACTTTTTCGGAAATATTGATGGTACAGATTTAACATTTGCTCCAGCTTATGACGCACTTGGTAATATGATTCCTATGTTAGATACAAATGGAAATATTATTGGATTTCAAGTTGACTCTACAATGCCATTAAATATCCCTAATCACCCACAATATTCTAATGATATTAATATGGCTTTTAATCTTGGCGGAGCTCTTGCAGATATTTCATGGTTAGAAGCAGGTGATGTTCCAATTGTTTCTTTTCATTGTGAAAATGATCAATATGCTCCAATTGACACAGGTGATGTAATAGTGCCTACAACAGGTGACTTTGTTGTAGAAGTCATGGGGAGTAGAACAGTACAACATTATTCTAATCAATATGGAAATAATGATGTCTTTGTAAACGCAGGATTTACAGATGTTTATACAACTGCTGCAAATATCAACAATAGTGGTTACGAAGGTTTGAATGTATTGGTAACTCCTCCTCCATCTTCTACTCCTAATGCATTTGGAGAAATGGAAGAAGAACAAGGAGCTCCTTGGGACTGGTGGGACAATGTTGCATATGACCAAATGTTTCAAGCTGTAAATGGTGCTCCTGCAGGGTATGGAGCAGCTAATTCAATCTTAGGAAATCCTAATATGTCAGCAGCTAAAGGAAGAACATATATTGACACAGTACAAGGATACTTAAATCCTAGAATTTATGTTCTTCTTGATTTAGGAGGAGTGTTATCTGTAAATAATGCAGTTAACTATTCTACAAACATTTTCCCTAACCCAGCTAAAAACAATATTACTATTGAAAACTCAAACTTTGTAATAAACTCAGTTGAACTTTACAATATTGCTGGTCAATTAGTAAAATCAGAAAATATAAACTCTATGAAAACTAATATTAATGTTTCAGATTTAGACAAAGGAATTTATATCTTAGAAATTCAATCAAATGAAACTTCTATCAGAAGAAAATTAATTGTTGAATAAATTAATATTCAATTTAAATATAAAAAGCCCTCTTTTCTGAGGGCTTTTTTTTATTTTCGTATGTAATGCAAACTCCTAAAGAAATACTATTAAAATATTGGGGATATTCTTCTTTCAGGGAAAATCAAGAGGAGATTATAAATATGATCCTAAACAATAAGGATACCCTTGCTTTACTCCCTACAAGCGGTGGAAAATCAATTTGTTATCAAGTCCCCTCCCTAATAATGGATGGTATCTGTATTGTTATATCTCCACTTATTTCTCTAATGAAGGATCAAGTTGAAAACATTAAAGAAAAAGGTATAAAAGCAGTAGCAATTACATCAGACATGAGTTTTCAGGAAGTTGATATTGCACTTACAAATTGTATTTTTGGTGGATATAAATTTTTATATATCTCACCCGAAAGATTACAAAACGAATTAGTTCAGAGTAAAATATCAGAAATGAATGTAAACCTAATTGCTGTTGATGAAGCACATTGCATTTCTGAATGGGGACATAATTTCCGACCACCATACCGAAACATCTCAAATTTAAGAAAAATACACCCAAAAATTCCGATTATTGCACTCACAGCAACTGCAACAGAAGAAGTTGTAATAGATATTCAGGAAAACTTAAACTTTAAAGAGAGGAATGTAATTCAATCTTCATTTGTAAGAGAAAATCTTTCTTACATTATAATTAAAGAAAATGATAAAAACAGAAAACTACTAAGTATCCTAAATAAGATTAACGGAAGTACAATTATTTATGCAAAAAGTAGAAGAGATTGTGTTTCAATATGTAAACTTCTGATTGAAAATAATATAAGTGCAAACTATTATCATGCTGGAGTAACTTTAACAGAAAGGAACAAAAGGCAAGAAAACTGGAAATCAGGAAAATGTAGAGTTATTGTTGCTACAAATGCATTCGGAATGGGAATTGATAAATCAGATGTCAGATTAGTAATACACACCCATATTCCATCTACTATCGAATCTTATTTTCAGGAGACTGGAAGATCTGGTAGAGATGAGAAAGAATCTTTCGCAGTTTTACTTTACAATTCTAATGACGAAAAATATCTGAGAGAATTTGTTGAACTTCACTTTCCTTCTATTGATGAAATAAAGGGTTGTTATCAGAAATTAGCTAATTACCTTCAGTTGGCTGTTAATAATGGATTAGATGTAAATTTTGACTTTAATTTGACTGCTTTCAGTAAAAAATATAATTACAACACATTAAAAGTATATAATATCTTAAAGTATTTAGAGAAAGAGAACTATTTAGAACTTCAGAATGTATATAATAACTCTTCTAAAATTTATATAAAATTAGATAATTCTGAACTTTATAAATTCCAAATTGCGAATAGTTATTTTGACTCATATATCAAACTTTTACTCCGATCATATAGTGGTTTATTTGATAATCTTGTGAAAATAAACGAAACAGAACTTGCTGCAAGGTCTGGCACAAACACTACGGAAATTAAAAACATTCTTAATAGGCTTAAAAATCTGGAAGTTCTTGATTATGTTGAAAAAAAGGAGAACACTCAAATAACATATCTTCAGAACAGAGTTGATAATAAATATTTAAACATCTCTGAAGAAAAGTTAGAAAAGAGGAGAGGTTCTGAACTAGAAAGAATGAATTACATTATTAATTATTGTAATCAGAAAACAAATTGCAGAACTAAAATACTTCTGTCCTATTTTGGAGAGGAACAAAAGCATAGATGTGGAAAATGTGACATTTGCAGAGAAAGAAATAAATTAGAAATATCTGACTTAAAGTTTGAAAAAATAAGGACAGAAATATTAATAAGTTTAGAGAATGAAGATAAAAAATCATCAATAATCTTCCAAAATCTAAAAGATTTTCCAGAAGAAAAAATAATTAATGTCCTTTCTTATTTATTAGAAAATAATACAATAATTAAAAAAGGAAATAAATTTTCAAAACAGAGATAAATTAGCATCAAACATTATATTTGTAACATAAAATTATAGAATGAAGATAGTATTTTTTGGCACCCCAGCTTTTGCAGCTTCTAATATGGAATTTTTACATAAAAAAGGAATAGAAATATCAGCTGTTGTTAGTGCTCCTGACAAACAAAAAGGTAGAGGAAAAAAAATAATTCCAACAGCAGTTAAAGTAAAAGCAAATGAATTAGGGATAAATGTCTTAACACCATTTTCATTAAAAGATGAAACATTTATATCTGAATTAAAATCAATAGATGCTAATCTTTTTGTTGTAGTTGCTTTTAGGATGTTACCTAAAGAAATTTGGCAAATACCGAAAATGGGCACAATAAATTTACATACTTCTTTATTGCCAAATTACAGAGGTGCAGCTCCTATAAACAGGGTTTTAATAAATGGGGAAACTGAAACAGGAATAACTACATTTTTTATAGATGGAGAGATTGATTGTGGTAAAATTTTAGAACAAGAAAAAGTGAGCTTATCTGGAGAAACTACAGCAGCACAACTTCATAATTTACTAAGAGAAAAGGGTTCAGATCTGTTATTAAAAACAATTGATAAAATTGAAAATCAAATCACTAAAACAATTATTCAGAATTCTGATTTAGCAATAAGTGAAGCTCCAAAATTAACCAAAGAATTATCAAAGATAAATTGGGAAATAAATGCAAAAGAAATTCACAATTTAATTAGAGGGCTTTCTCCAATTTTATCAGAAAATGAAATATTAAAAGAAGTGTCCATTTGTCCTTCTGCTTGGTTTAACTTTCAAGTTAATGACAAAGAAATAAGAACGAAATTATTGCTTAGTAAGTTTTCTGAAAAAACAGATAATAAAATAGGAAAGATAGAAACTGATAATAAAACTTACCTTAAAATAAATCTAAAAAAAGGGAGTATTTTTATCGAAAAACTTCAGATTGCTGGTAAAAATGCAGTAAATATTTCTCAATTTCTTTTAGGAAACAAAGTAGATGAATCATGGACAGTGTCGTAAAACAAAAGTTAATACAACACCTAAGTAATTTTGTTACGGATGAAAGATTAGAACTTTTTAAAAATAAAATTAAAGACAGAACAAGGAAAATTACATTGGTTTTAGAAGATGTTTTTCAGTCCAGAAACATAAGTGCAGCTATGCGTTCTGCAGATTGTTTCGGAATACAAGATATACATATAATTGAGAATAAAAACTCTTTCGAAAAAGATAAAACGGTATCATTAGGAGCTGGAAAATGGATTAATGTAATCAGACATAATTCTGAAGAGGACAATACTGAAAACTGCATTAACAAACTAAAAAAAGAAGGATATACTATTATAGCAACAACTCCTCATAACCCAGACATTACTTTGGAAGAAATAAAATTTTCTGACAATAAAATAGCTGTATTAATGGGAACAGAATTAACTGGACTTTCAGAAAAAGCATTAAAGTTGGCCGACAAAAAAATGAAAATTGAAATGTATGGATTTACTGAAAGTTTAAATATTTCTGTTTCTGCTGCAATTTGCTGCCAAAACTTAAGTAGTAAACTACGAAAAGAAACAAATAATTGGAGGATTAAAGAGATGGGAAAATCTGACATTCTTCTTAATTGGCTCAGAAACACAATAAAATCTTCATCTCAAATAGAAGAACAATTTTTATCAGAAATTAAATAAATAAAATTTATATATTTGCTACTCATTAAAAAATATTAAAATGGGAAGAGGTGATATAAAAACAAAGAAAGGAAAAAGATTTGCAGGTTCTTATGGTAAAAAAAGACTAAAGAAAGCAGAAACTGAAAAATTTATAGCAAAAGCAGTAAAGAAGGAGGAGACTAAAGAAACAGCAGTAAAGAAAACTACTGCAAAAAAGGCATCTCCTAAAAAGAAAGCTGCAGTAAGAAAACTACAAAAAGATAGTTGATTATTATCCGATAAAGATTTAAAGGTTAGTTCTTAAGGAGCTAACCTTTCTTTTTTCCAATTATCTTTCTCTTTCTTAAAGATTAATCTGTCGTGTAACCTAAAAGGTCTCCCCTGCCAGAACTCAACACTCTCAGGAAGAATACAATAACCTCCCCAATGTAAAGGTCGTTCTACATTTTTACCTTTAAACATCCCTTCAAATTCATCAACTTTATTCATTAGTTTATAATACAAATTAATTACAGATGATTGTTTTGACGCCCAAGAACCAAGCTGACTTTCTCTTGGTCTTCCACTAAAATATTCGTCCGATTCTTTTGCAGATATCTTAATAGCCTTTCCGGTAATTCTGACTTGTTTTTCTAATTTTTCCCAATAAAAATTAGCAGAAACCATTTCGTTATTTTCAATATCTTTTGCTTTTCTGCTTGTATAGTTTGTAAAAAATGTAAAACCTTTCTCACTTACACCTCTCAATAAAACTATTCTGGAAGATGGAATATTTAAATCAGAAATAGTTGAAAGTACAAATGCAATAGCATTATCTTTATCATTTTCCAAGGCCATTTCAAACCAAGCATTAAACAATTCTAATGGATGGTCGGGTAAATTATTAAAATCAATCTTTGATTTCTTAAAATCTTCTCTGATATTTTTTATGTTATCAATACTCATAATTAACCACAAAAGTACAATTTAATTTAAGTTAATCTGAACATAGGAACTTTATTCCAATAATCCATTTAATGAATCTTAGGATTATAATTTTCAGGTATTTTACCTTTTATATCTTTAAACTTACTTTGAATAAAATCAAGGTCCTCTATAATGTTTCCTGTAGGATAGAATTCAGAAATTACACCCATTTCTTTATTTTCATAATCCATTTTTAGAAGAAGCAATGGTATTTTAGAATTTACAGCTATATGATAAAAACCAGTTTTCCATCTATCTACTTTTGATCTTGTTCCTTCAGGAGATATACCTAAAACAAATTTTTCTTTTGAGTTATATAGTTCCGTAATCTGATTTACAACATCATTTTTTACATTTCTGTAAACAGGAATTCCTCCATTCCACCTGAAAAAGGTCCCCAAGATAGGTAAAAACAACTCACTCTTAATGAGATATTTGGGAATTATCCCTATAATATATGCAAAACATCTTCCTATCAGAAAATCCCAATTTGACGTATGGGGAGCTGCTATAACCAAACATTTATTTGGCCAATTTGTTTTCCCTACTACCTTCCACCCCATAAACCAAAATAATAATTTCGCAAATAATCTTTTCATTAAATATTTTTTTACAAAGTAAATATAAATTCTCTTATTTTTATTAAAAATTGTAGATTTGCCAAAACAAAAATTAAACTTAATGAAATCTACTTTAATTAAAGCTACTCTTTGGGTTGGAATTATTCTACTTGCATATTTCGGACTTTACGGAAATATAACAAACGAAATTCAGGTAAGAGAACAGATGGACAAAAGAAAATCTGAAAACATACAAAGACTAAAAGATTTAAGAGAAATTCAGCTTGAATATAAAAGACAAAAAGGACACTATACTAATAGTCCTGATTCATTAACAGATTTTTTATTTAATACAAATATTGAATTTGTAAACTCAGAAAAAGCAGAAGAAGATTCTATTCCTTCTGATATGGGAAAATGGAAAAGTATACAAAGACGTCTATTAAAAGATAAGATTGATCCAAAAGCAGAAGCAAAAAGAATATATGCAGAAATGGGTGGTGAATGGACAACTCTTTCTGAAAGTCAAAAAATAAGTAAAGGTTATATTTCTGTAAGTTATTACAAAGCACACGAATTAGCTTTTGACACAAAACATAATTCAACAAGAAATAATAGCTTTAAAATTAATGTAGCTACATTGTCAAACATTTCGAAACTATATAAAAATCAGAAAAATTATACTAGTTTTAAATCTGATTTCAACTCGTATTCTTCTGACTTAAAAAGTAAGATTGGTTTAAAAGAAACTCATAGATCAATCAACAACAATTTTAATTTCATCTTTGATTTAGATACAAATACAAAAATCTCTACTTCTTCACTTGAATCTTCAATAAAAACGAATAAGAAAGAAATTGCATCTTTAAAATCTGTTATCTCTGAAGAAAAAGAAAAAATATCCAATGCAGAAGGTTTAATTAGAGCAGCACAAAACCAAAGAGCTACTTATACAGAAACTATTGGTGATGAATTAATTGCTAAAGTAAAAGGGAAAGCAAAAGAAAAAGAAGCTAAAGGAAAAAAACTTAAAGGAAGAAAAGGAATTATTTATTCTATTATTAATTCTCTGGACAGTACAGAAAATGTAAATACAACAATTGTAAACACTTGTAATAAAAACATCTCAGACTCCGAAACGGAGATTGAATCTAGAAATTTATTAATTACCCTTTTAGAAAAAAATATACAAGCAATAAAAGATGTAAACTCAATGCAAGAATTTGCATTTACTCAAAATAAACAAACATCAAATTTTGAGTCATTAAGTTATTTTACAATTAATGAAGAAATAAAAATTGTAACAACACTTAAAAAAGGAAATTACACAACACCAACATTACCAAAAGAATGGAAAAAAGCACAACTAAAAGCTGATTTCTTGGTAGAACAATCCATGGATGCAGAAATGTTAGAAAGAGTAAATCAGAATTATCTAAACTCTGGTGGAAAATGGAGAGATTTAACAGAAGAAGAAGGATTTGCTAGAGGATTAATTACTGTAACAATCAGAAATGTTTCTGAAGTTATTTTTGATGAAATATACATGAAAAACAGAACTGAAGGAATAGAATTAGATTTGGATGAGTTAACAGAAATTCCTCATACAAACTTAACATATACATTTGAGGCAAAAGAAACTCACCCTAATTTAATGGAACAAGCTCAAGGTGAAATTGATAGGTATTATTTTGTTATCTCTGCGTCTTATGATGATGTTTTTTCTGGAATGGATGAAGAACAAAAAATACTAAGAAGAAATGGAGAGGGAGAGTTAATTCAGGTTGGTTCTTTGGACAAAACAATAACAAATGGAAACTGGGGAGAATAAAAATATCTCTCTTGGTTTTTCAGATCTTGACATCCAAAATACCGAAACACTTCATCTTTCAGTAGAGGTTTCTCCTTATAATTTAAGATATTGTCTTCTTGATACCGAAACTCTAAAATACATTGCATTTAAAAGTATAACAAATCCCGATATAGTTGATATTATCAATAAAGAAGAAATCTTAAAAAATAACTTTTCAAGCTCTTCTGTTTCTTATACAAACTTTCCGACAACAATTATTCCAAACTCTTTATATAACTCTTCTGAAAAGAAAAAATATATTGATTTTGTTTCAGAGGAAAATGGAGTTATAAAAACCGATCAGATACATATTAATGATTCTACATTACTTTATAAAGTTGATGAGAATATTTCAAACATTATTAATCAGATACAAACAAATATAAAGGAGAAAAATAGTAGTACAATTTCTATTTCAGAACTGATAAAAGAGTACGGAAAATCAGATGAAACGAATTTATTCCTGATAGTAAACAACAAAGAAGTGGAGATAATTGCACTTAAAAATGAAACTCTTATTTTCAATAATACTTTTGATGTTCAAAATGAAACTGATATTTTATATTACACCTTATTTACTTACGGTCAGCTAGATTTAAATCCAGATAAAAACCAACTTTATTTACTTGGAAACATTAATAAAGGAGATGAGAAATATTCACTTTTATACGATTATATCAGAAATGTTAGGTTTGGAGAAGTCAGCAATAACTTATCTTTCTCTCAGGAACTTAAGAATGTTTCTTCTCATCAATATTATGCACTTTTCAGCCAGTTATTGTGCGTATAGTAAGCGGGAAATATAAAAGTAAAAGAATCATTGCTCCTGATAATTTACCAGTAAGACCAACTACTGACAGAGCTAAAGAATCTCTTTTTAATATTCTGGAAAACAGATATTTTTTTGATTCCAAAAATGTATTAGATTTGTTTTCTGGTACAGGAAATATATCTTTTGAGTTTTCATCAAGAGGAGTAGAACATTGCAGTTGTGTAGATAATAATAACAACTGCATAAATTTTATTGATAAAATAAAAACCGAATTAGTTTTTAATATAACTACTATAAATTCTGATTGCATTAAATATCTAGAAAAATGCGATAAACAATTCAATTTTATTTTTGCCGATCCTCCTTATAGTTTTGATAAATATCAGAAATTGAAAGATATTGTTATCAAAAAAAATCTGATAAAAAAAGATGGTTGTTTAATAATAGAACATGACAACAAAACCTCTTTTGAAGATGAAAATGTTGAACTCAGAAAATACGGAACCGTACATTTTAGTATTTTCTCATTTTAATTTCTTATTTTTGAAAAATGAATAAAACTGCAATTTTTCCGGGTTCTTTTTCTCCTTTTACTTTAGGTCATAAATCTGTTGTGGATAGATCACTTCCTCTATTTGATAAAATAATTATTGCTATCGGAATAAATTCTGAAAAAGATGAATATTTTTCGATTGAGGAAAGAGAAAATTGGATTAATAGTATTTATAAAAATAATCCGAAAATCGAAACAGAAAAATATGAAGGACTTACAGTAGATTTTTGTGGCAGAGTTAATGCAAAATACATTATTAGAGGATTAAGAGATTCTCATGATTTTAAGTATGAAAGAAACATTGCACAAACCAACAAAAACCTAAACCCAGAAATAGAAACTGT
The DNA here is from genome assembly GCA_902514225.1 of uncultured Bacteroidota bacterium. The sequence goes on along the minus strand of CABXPN010000006.1, from coordinate 35,450 downwards.
TTTTATTATTACTCCACCAGAAATCTCTCATATATCCTCTACTATCATACGTGATGTTATTAAAAATGGTGGAGACGTAAACCAATTTCTCCCTAAAGAGGTGGATTTATAAATTCTCAATAATTTCTTGGAATTTATATTGAGGTAAAACGATTTTAAACTCTTTATTGCAATCTTTCTGAAAATAATATAACTTATGATCAGCATTACAAGTAGAACGTTTAAATATTAATACTATTTTATTTTTTTTATTTGTGATTTTAAATAACTTATTTTCAACAACATCTTTATTTTCTAGATTTTTAAATGATCTTTTGAGAATATTTATTTGTTGATGGTTTAACTTTTGTTTCCATTCACAACTTTGTACATCATTGCTTTTTTTGTTGTAAGCAGTAAATATCAAAAAGTCCTTATCTTTACTTACAAGAAGTTTTTTTGATTTCTCATAATTAGTTGAGTAAATCACATTTGGTTTTTCAACTATAGCATTTGAATAAGCATTAGTGTTAAATATAAAATTAATGAGAAATATGTATAAATAAATTCTTTTCATACCCATTAAGTACGAACGGGAAATTATTTTGTTACATATTATCCATTTAATAATTCATCCAATCTCTCATAAATATGTGTTATTATAAAAATGGTGGTGATGTAAGGTCAATTTTTACCAAAAGAAATTGATTTGTAGGGTTGTAATCCTGCTACCCAGGACTTTTTTCTTTATATTACTGAATATTTTTTGTAAGTTTGCTTTAACTACTACCTAAGATTATGAATAAAATATTACTCTTGTTACTTTTTTTCCCTTTGATTAGTAACGCTTCGTTTCCAGTTGAGCAATCAAATACTGAAAGGGATGTTAGTGTTTTACCCTTAACTGAACAATTAATTGATGATAATCTATTTGAGCCAGAATCCGGGTTCTGTAATAATTTTGCTAACATTAGCTTTTATTTTGGAGTATTCTGGTATTTTAATGCAATGATTGGATCTCAATTGAAATACATGTCGTCAGAAGAAATATTGGGTGAAGTCTTAATGATTTTAGCTTCTATCTATAGTGTTTTATCATTTATGGCAGGGGTAACGGGTTTATTTATAGGAGAAAAAAGGTGGCAGTCTATATTTGGGATTTTATTAAGTATTCCTGGATTAATATTAACTTGGCTTCTTATTAAGTATGGATTTGATTTTTATGAATAAATTGACTGCTTTTATCATAATGATTCTTATTATATCAACTAATATAACTTACGCTTCTTTCCCATTAGAAGAAAATACTAATAATGAGATTCTGAAAAATCTTTTTTATGAAATGAATAATCCAGATTGTATTATGGAATGGATATTAAAAATTCTAAAAATTTTTCTATCTACACTTGTTTTCTATTTAGTTGTTTTTTCTCCAATATATTATTACACTGTAGGTAATATGGGGTTCCCTAAAAAAGTGAAACGTAAGTTTTTATTTAGAAATGCTATGATTCTCCTGATAGCTTTACTTTTGTTACTAGTCATATAGGTCTTTATATTATCTTTAATCAGAAAATCTAATTAATCTTTTAAGTTTGTTTTAGTAGATTGGTTAGCGGTGCAAAAAACAAACTAATTTCTCTACAGCTTTTCCTCTATGGCTAATTTTTCCTTTTTCAGTTTTTGTCATTTCTGCAAATGTAACTTTATATCCTTTTGGAGTAAAAATAGGATCGTAACCAAAACCTTCTACCCCACTTTTAGTTTTCGTAATTTCTCCTTTACATTCTCCTTCAAATAGAGTTTCTGTTCCATCAATAATAAGTACAATTACAGTCCTAAATTCTGCAATTCTATTCTCTTCTCCTTCTAATTTCTGTAAAACCAAATTCATATTATCCTCTGCTTTACAATCTTCCCCAGCATATCTGGCAGAATAAACTCCCGGTTCTCCACCAAGTTCATCTATTTCTAATCCGGTATCATCTGCAAAACAGTTGTATCCGTAATTATCAAACACATACTTTGCTTTTTGCAAAGCATTTCCCTCCAAAGTAGGTTTTGTTTCAGGTAATTCCTCATTACAATTTATGTCTTTCAAACTTAAAATTTCTATTTCCTCAGGAACTAGACCTCTAATCTCTGATAATTTGTTAGGGTTATTGGTAGCAAATACTAGTTTCATTTATTCGTGATGATAAGGTTCGTTATTTAAGATGGTAAAAGCTCTATAAATTTGTTCTACAAAAAATAATCTCACCATTTGGTGAGAAAATGTCATCTTTGATAAAGAAAGTTCTTCATTTCCTCTTTTGTATATTTCTTCAGAAAATCCGTAAGCCCCTCCAACTACAAATACAATTCTCTTTTTTCCGCTCAGCATCCATTGTTGTAATTTTTGTGCAAATCTAGGAGAAGTGAAATCTTTTCCTTTATCGTCCAAAAGTACCAAATGATCAGAATTTTGTATTTGTTTCAGAATCAATTCACCTTCCTTTTTCATTAATTCTGCTTCTGATAAATTCTTAGAATTTTTAATATTCGGAATTTCCATAATCTCAAAATTAGTATAGTGTTTTAATCTATTTTTATACTGATAAATTCCCTCAATTAAATACTTTTCGGATGTCTTTCCTATTGTTATTAAAACAATCTTCATTTTTTGTATTTTTGGCAATATTAACAATTAGTATCTTGATGACAGACAAAGATTTTGAGAAATTTATAACAGACTCTCTTTCAGAGGATGTAGGAGATGGCGATCATACTTCCTTAGCTAGTATTCCTAAATCTGCAACAAACAGAGCACATTTGCTAATAAAAGATGAAGGAATAATTGCAGGAATAGAACTTTCAAAAATGATATTCCGAAAAGTAGATGATACTTTAAAAGTAGAAACTTTTCTGAAAGATGGAGATAAAGTAAAATTTGGGGACATAGCTTTTATTGTAGAAGGAAATTCTATTTCTATACTTACTGCCGAAAGATTAGCTCTTAATTGCATGCAACAGATGAGTGCAATTGCTACAAAAACTACTTACTTAAATTCTTTAATCTCCTCTACAAATTGCAAATTATTAGATACTAGAAAAACTACTCCACTTAACAGAAAATTAGAAAAATGGGCCGTAAAAATTGGTGGAGGCTTAAATCACAGATTTGGTCTTTTTGATATGATTATGATAAAAGACAATCATATTGACTTTGCAGGAGGTATTTCTCAAGCAATCCAGAAAACGAAACAATACTTAAAAAATAGAAACAAAAACTTAGAAATAATAGTAGAAGCCAGAAATTTGAAGGAAGTAAACGAGATATTGTCAGAAGGTGGTGTAAAACGAATTCTACTAGATAACTTTGATTATGAAACCACCAAAAAAGCAGTTGAAATAATCGGTAAAAAATGTCAAACAGAATCAAGTGGAGGAATAACAGAAAAAACAATTGCGGAATATGCAAAATGTGGAGTAGATTTTATTTCGGTTGGGGCACTTACGCATTCGGTAAAAAACTTTGATTTAAGTTTAAAAGCTATTTAATGTTTACACTGATAAAAAATATTTCTAAAAAATTTAAACCCTGGGGGTTTGAAGGACTTAGTGTTTATGATGTAACTATTTTCTTTTGGAAAGGACTAATGGAAGGAGCAATTACAACCAGAGCTTCCTCTATAGCTTTTAATTTTTTCTTGGCCTTTTTTCCGGCAATAATTTTTCTTTTCACTCTTATACCTTACATTCCAATTGAGGGGTTTCAAGAAACTTTAATGGACCTTTTGGCAAGTGTTTTACCTCCTTCAACTAACGAAATAACTACAAAAACTATTGACGATATTGTAAATAATCCTAGAGGAGGATTACTTTCTATAGGTTTTGTTTTAGCTCTTTATTTTGCTACAAACGGAGTAAATTCTCTAATTGAGGCATTTAACTCCTCATTTCATATAAGAGAAAGTAGATCTTTACTTTATCAAAAATATTTGTCGCTTGTTATCACCTTAATTTTAACAATTATGTTAATCTTAACCATTTCATTATTAATTATCGGAAAAGGATACCTAGAACATCTCCTTCCAATTGAAGTTATTTCTCAGGAAAATTTACATTGGTATTCATTTTCAAGATTGATATTATTGGGATTAATGTTATTTTTTGGTGTTTCATTGTTATTTCATCTGTCTCCTACCAAAAGAAAAAAGTGGAAAACTTTTACACCCGGTACAATTTTCTCTACCATATTTATTATAATTACATCTGTGCTATTTTCATATTACATCAATAATTTCTCTCAATATAACCAGATTTACGGATCTATAGGAACTCTAATTATTATACTTCTTTGGATATATTTTAATGCTATCATTCTACTTACAGGATTCGAATTAAATGCAAGTATATTAAACGCTTCCAAAAACAAAGAAAAATTGTAAATTCGCAAACATTAAAATAAAAAGAATCATGATAAAAAAACTAATAACCATCCTACTTTTAGTACTTACTGTTTCAGCATTTTCTCAGAATAATTATAACGCACTTGCAAAACCAAATACTTATCAGAACTATGATAATCCTAACTATTGGAAAAATAAAATGCCTAATGCTGCCTACTGGCAACAAGATGTTTATTATAACATAAAAGCAAATATTGATGAAGTAACGGATATCATTTCTGCTACTGAAGAATTAACTTATACTAATAACTCTCCTGACAATTTAGATGTTGTATATTTTCATTTATATCAAAACGCTTTTCAGCCTGACTCCTACTATGATAATTTACAAAAACAAAATGGGAAATCACCTAATTACGGAAAATATGAATCTCAAAAACTTGGTACAATAATTGAAAATCTACTCGTTAACGGAGAAGAAGTAAAAACTGAATTAGACAATACAATCCTAAAAGTTTACCTCCCATCTACATTGAAAACTAACGAAAGCATTACCTTTAATATTAAATTTAAATCATATTTTGATGATGGAGGAGATACCAGAAGAAGGATGGATTTATTTAATTCTTGGGGATACAAACATTATAATGGTGTACATTGGTATCCAAGAATTTGTGTTTATGACGCGAAATTCGGATGGACAAAAGATCAGCACTTAGGTAAAGAGTTTTATGGAGATTTTGGAGCTTTTGATGTGGAATTAACGTTTGCTTCTAACTATGTAGTAGGTGCTACTGGTTTTTTATTAAACAGAGAAGAAGTTTTACCAAAAGACTTAAGAGAAGAATTAGATATAACGAATTTTAAAGATAAAACCTGGAATTCTACTCCTTCTGTTATTACTAAATATACTAGAGGTGAAACAAAAACTTGGAAGTTCCATGCAGAAAACATTCATGATTTTGGATTTACTGCAGATCCAACATATAGAATTGGAGAAGCTTGGTGGGAAGATAAAGTTTGTTATTCTCTAGTTCAGGAGCCTCATGCAAGCAGATGGCAAAATGCTGCAGAATATTCAGCAAAATGCATACAAGTATTCTCAGAAGATTTCGGAAGATACACTTACCATAAAATGATAGTTGCTGACGCAAGGTCAGGAATGGAATATCCAATGATGACTTTAGATGGAGGACAAGACCCTAGTTATAGAGGGCTCTTAGTTCATGAAATAGGACATAATTGGTTTTTCGGACAAGTTGGTAATAACGAAACTTACAGAGCTTTATTAGATGAAGGATTTACACAATTCCTAACTGCTTGGGGGCTGATAAAAATTGATGGAGATTATCTGGTTTCAAATACTCCAAAATCAAAATACAAACAAAAATTTAAAGAAGAAACAAAAGCTATAGATAGTAGAGTTTATTTTGCTTACATAAATGATGCAACTAAATACAACGACCCTGTTATTTCAACTCATTCTGACGGATTTAATGGAGCTCTCAAACATGGAGGTGGATACAGGCATGTTTATTATAAAACTGCTTCCATGCTTTATAACCTTCAGTATGTCTTAGGTGATGAACTTTTCTTAGATGCAATGAAACATTATTTTGGAACATGGAAAATTGCTCATCCTTATAATGAAGATTTCAGAAATGCAATTATTCAGTACACAAAGGTAGATTTAAACTGGTTTTTTGACCAGTGGTTAGATACTGACAAACGCATTGATTACTCAGTAAAGAAAAAAGGTAATATGGTAACTTTCGAAAGAAAATCTAGAATGCAAATGCCAATTGACTTCAGGGTAATCGCTAATGATGGAAAGACTTATGATTACCATATCCCAAATCATTGGTTTGTAAAAGAAACAGATGCAACAGTACTTGAAAAATGGCATGCTTGGGATTTAATTCAGCCAACATACACTACTGAAATTAATGTTCCTTCAGGAATTAAAGAAGTTATTATCGATCCTACTCAAAGATTAGCAGATGCCTACATGCCAGATAATTCCTCAGAATGTAACACCACTTTTACATTTAACGACAATCTTTGGAAATACCCAGATTGGAAAAATTATGAGTTGAAATATCAACCTAATATGTGGTATAACTCTACTGATGGGCTGAAAATTGGAATGAACTTAAAAGGTGGGTACATGAATCATCATCATGTATTTGACGCTACTTTTTGGATGAATTCTGGAATTAATCAGGACCAAACTACTGAAAACTACTCAGATTATGATGATTTATCATATAGATTTAACTACAAAACAAATCTTGATAACATCTCTTTAAATAGTAAAGTTGAGGTAAATAGTAGTCATATTGCAGGTCTTAGTAATAATTCTATTTCATTAACAAAATCTGGAATCTCAGATAAAAACAAAATTAAACTTACAGCTGTTTCTTATCTACGAAATGTAAATTCTTCTGATAATTACATTGTAAATGACAGTTGGAATAAAGGGAAATTCAATAATAGAATTGATATTGATATAGAACATAAATACAATTATAGTTACGGAAAAGGAAAGGTAAATTTAAGTTTAAAAAGTTCTACTTTAGGTTCTGATTATGATTATAGTTCTCTTTCTTTAACATCTATAAACAATAATAAAATCGGAAGAATAAAAGTAAATACCAGAAGTTATTTTCAGTTAGGAAGAGGAACTGATTGGGCTCCCGAAAGCAAACTATATTTATCTGGTGCAAACCCTGAAGAATTATCAACAAATAAATTTACTCGAACAAACGGAATTATAAATTCTGATGATGTAGCATTCACAAATGAAATTGGATGCTATCAAATGGGTGGAGGACTTAATTTGAGAGGATACACAGGGTATTTAGCTCCTGAATATAATGAAAATGGTGAGTTAATTAAAAACACTAATTATGGTACTTCAGGTGCATCTTTTACTGCTGAAATAGATGTAACTTCCTATTTACCTTATTCATTAATCAGAACAGGAATCGGTACTTACCTTTTTGCAGATGCTGGAATTATAAATATTGAAGAAGTAAATAGTGAAAATTATTTAGATGCATTCTCTAATTTGAGAGCTGATGCAGGTATCGGATTTATATATACTCACAGGAATTGGGGACCTTTAGAAACAATAAGTCCGCTTATTATTAGATTAGATCTTCCATTGTTTTTAAACAGACCTCCATATGAAGAAGAGTACACACAAATGAGGTGGTTAATCGGTATCGGAAAAACATTTTAAATGAGAAAAATAATAATAACTGGAGGAGCAGGATATATTGGTTCGCATACTGTTGTGGAACTATATAAGTCTGGCTTCACTCCTATTATTATTGATAATCTTTGTAATTCTTCAGAAAGAAACATAAAGGGAATTTCAGAGATTCTTGGAAAAGATATAAAGTGGCACAATGTTGATTGTACAAATCAGAAAGAAATTGATAATATTTTTGAATTAGAAGGTAATATTGAAGGGATTATTCATTTTGCTGCATATAAATCAGTTGAGGAATCAGTACAAAATCCAAAGAAATATTACAAAAATAATATTGGTTCATTAGAAGTAATTTTGGAGAGTATGAAAAAAAATAATATAGAAAATATTATATTTTCATCCTCCTGCACAGTATATGGCAGTCCAGATATTTTACCCGTAACTGAAAATGCTCCTTTCAAAAAAGCAGAATCTCCTTATGGAGAAACAAAACAGATTTGTGAACAAATGCTAAAGGAAGATGCTTGCCAGAGTGTTTCTCTTAGGTATTTTAATCCTATCGGTTCTCATAGTACATCTTTAATTGGTGATTGTTCTGCTGATAAGCCAAGTAACTTGGTTCCTATTATTACAGAAGTAGCAATTGGCAAACGGAAAGAAATTACTGTTTTTGGTGATGATTACAATACTCTAGATGGTACGTGTATCCGTGATTATATACATGTAGTTGATTTAGCGAAATCACATGTAAAATCTATGGACTTTTTAATTAATAATCCGGGGCAACATGCCTTTAATGTAGGTACAGGAATTGGGATCAGTGTACTAAATGCTATTAAAGCTTTTGAACAAACAAACCAATTAAGCATCAATTATACTATTGGACCAAGGCGTGATGGAGATATTGAACAAATATATGCTAACGGTAACTTGGTGAAAGAAAAATTAGGTTGGGAAGCAAAAGAAACTCTAGAACAAGCGATGCAGTCTGCTTGGGACTGGGAAAAACAGAAAATTAATGTTTAGAAACCAATACCTACTAACAAATAAAGCAATTCCTTCACAAAACAATACTACTGAAATTCGTATTAAAGAGTTTTCTCTATATTTTGGTAATGACATTGAACATTATACTACCAAAAAAAACGATAAACAAATTACTCTTTTAGGATATGTTTTTCATTGCTATAACAACTTATCAGAACAGGAATTAATTGAAAACTTGATTACCCTTAATGAAGGGGATTTATTGGATGAAATTGATTTATGGTGTGGACATTTTGTAATTTTCATAGAAGGGGAAACTTTTCAAGTATATAATGATGCTTGCACTAGTTTTAAAATATTTTATGGAGAAAGTAATGATTCTAAAATAATTGGATCTGACCCTAAAATAATGACTACTTTTTTTAATTTTGAAAAAGACACAAATCCTGATAAATTAAAATTTTACCAATCAGATTTTTTTAATAAAAATAAAATAAAAGCAGGAAACGAAACTCAATACATTAATATACAACAACTTGTAGCAAATCACAGATTGAATATAATAACCATGATTTGTCAAAGAACCTTTCCGAGAAAAAAAAGAAATGAACTTTCTGAAGAAAAAATAAGTAACGATTTAATTAAGATCTTTAATAATTTTCTTCTGATTATTAATAGACGTCATACAATATTTACATCAATCACCGCAGGTTTTGATAGCAGATTATCAATGGCTGCAACAAAAAAAATTGCAAAAGATATCACTTATTATACTTTTAAATTTCCAAATAAGGACGAAAACTATATTGATTACAAAATTCCTAAACAAATTACAAGTAAATTAAACCTTAAATATATACTAAAACCTTTAATTGACAAACTTCCTGAAAAAGAAATAGAAGAAATATTAACTACTTATGATTCACCAAGATTAAAATTATTTTTACAATACTTTGAAAGTTTCCCAAAACATAAAAAAGCAAATATTCTTATGACAGGAGGAGGTAGTGAAGTTGCAAAAAATTATCTTGAAGATATATATATAGAAAATGGAAAACATATTGTAAGATCTATTCATTTTCCTGACAATACTTACTTAATTAATTATTATCAAAATTGGCTAACTAAAAACAAAAAAATAATTTCTGATTTTAATTATAATATTCTTGACATAGTGCATTGGGAACAAGATATTACAAGTTTTGCAGGACAAAATATGCATTATGCTCATCACTATACTAAAATTATATCTATATTTAACTGCACTAAAGTATTAGATCTAATGTTGTCAGTAAAAAAACAAAAAAGAGATTCAAAAAATCCAGAATTTTATAAATATCTGATAAACAAAATGTGGCCGGAGCTTAATGATTTTCCATATAACCCTTCATTAAAAGAAAAATTAATTCGAGTATTTAAAAAAATTAAGATTTATAAAATTTATAAATTTTTGCTAATTAGATTAAAAAGTAATGGTTAAAATTCAAAAACATAAATTTATTTTTATTTGTGGATTACACAGAAGCGGAACCTCTCTTTTGTATAAAATTCTAAAAGAACAAGAAAATATTAGTGGTCTAGAAAACACCAATGCCATGGAAGATGAAGGACAACATCTTCAAAGTGTATTTAATGCTGCAATAAAGTATGGAGGACCAGGAAAATTTGGGTTTAACAAAAACTCCTTTTTAAATGATAAATCTGAATTAGTTACAAATGAAAATAAAAGCAAACTTTTTACAGAATGGAGTAAGTATTGGGATTTAAGTAAAGAATATCTAATTGAGAAATCCCCTCCAAATTTAGTTAGGACTCTTTTTTTACAAGCCATTTTTCCTGACAGTTATTTCATCACAATTTATAGGCATCCAATTGCTACCTCATTAGCAACTAAAAAATGGTCAAAAACATCTCATTATTCATTAATTAAGCATTGGCTAGTTTGTCATAATCAATACTTAGAAGATAAGAAAACCCTCAAGAACAATTTAGATATAAATTATGAAGACTTAATAAATCATCCAAAAGAAACTTTAAAAACCATTGGAAATTTCCTTAATACTCCAATTTTCCTATCAAATAATACTATCAAAAAAGGGGTAAATGATAAATACTTATCTTTATGGAAAAAAAATAAACAAAATATATTCTATAAATTTAATATAAAAAAAACAGAGAAAGCTTTTGAAATGAGTATAAATAAATTTGGATATAGCTTCTTTTAAATTATAAATAATGAATAAAAAAGAAAAACAATTAATTATCTCTATTGGAACCGGAAGAAGTGGAAGTGTTTCTCTATCACAATTTCTTTCACATCAACAAAAAATGAGAGTATTACATGAAGGAAAAATTGAAGAAACGGAAAGTAGAACACTTATAAAATGGGAAAATGATACAGATAAATTATTCAATTGGCTTAATTATTTACTAACCTTTAATTCAAACGAATACTTTTATGGAGATACAGGAATGTACTATTTACCTTATATCAAACTAATAATACACAAATACCCAAATGTAAAAATTATTGGATTAGTTAGAGATAAAGAAGATGTTGTAAACAGCTATTTAAATAAGACTAAAGGAAGAAATCATTGGTACAATCATAATGGAAAAGATTGGAAAAAAGATAATAAATGGGATCCATGTTACCCTAAATATAACGAAAGTGATAAAAAGAAAGCATTAGAGTTATATTGGGAAGAATATGATAAATCTACAAAAAATCTTCAAAAGGAATTTCCAAAACAGGTAAAAATGTGGACAATTGGGGAGTTTAATACAGAGAATGGAAAAACTGAAATTCTTGATTTTATTGGATATCAATTTAGAAGAGATATAATTAGTGATTACAAATTCAATCAAATTAAAGTCGAAAGTTTTTTTGAAAAACTAAAACGAAGATGGTTTTAAGTATTCTTATTTGCACATATAATCGTAAGAATTTCCTGCAGTTATGTTTAGACTCTATAATATATCAAGTAGAGAATATTAAAGATAAAAAAATAGAGATCATAATTATTGATAATAATAGTAAAGATGATACAAAAATATTTATTGAAAGTTATGAGTCAACTATTCCTATAGTTTATTTCTTGGAAAAAAAACAAGGTTTAAGCTATGCTAGAAATAAAGGAATTAGTATTGCAAAAGGAGAATACATTGCTTTTGTTGATGATGACGCTACTATTAATGAGAATTGGACAAGCTCATTATTAAAAGCAATAGAAGAGATTAAAGCAGATGTTTTTGGGGGACCAATATTTCCAAGATTTGAAATAAATTGTCCAAAATGGATTGACCAAAATTATTTTATCAGACAATTTAAGCAAACAAATGGCTTTTTAGGTCCATTAACGGCAAGAGAAGGTTTCTCTGGAGGAAATATGTGCATTCATAGGTCTATTTTTGATAAGGTAGGAAGATTTGATGTAACACTAGGAATGAAAGGAAATCAACTTGGTCTTGGTGAAGAATCAGAATTCTTTTATAGAATCTATAAGACTCAAGGTATGGGTAAATTATATAATCTTCAAAAGATGTCAATAACTCATTTTGAATCTAAGTCTAAACTTACTAAAGAATATCTAAAAAATCGTATATCATTAAGTGGTATGCAATTTGCAAAACGAACAATAAATGAAGCGAAAATTATCGGATTTCTTATAGTATTTGCAAAACTATTAAAGCAAACTCTTGGATGTTTAATAAATCTGATTTTAAATAATAAATTCCGATACTTAAAAAATAGATGGGTGATTATTGGTTTAGTTAGTGTGATCTTTAAAAAGAAATAATCACCAAAATAGATTTCTATACTATACGAGAAAGCAAATAACGAAGTGAATTAATTCTTTTTAAAATACTTATTCCAAGTTGCACTTAAGATCTTATTGACTTCTTCAGAAATATTAAATAATATCATTAATGGGATATAGAGAGAAAACAACATAGTAAATCGTAAAAGCAAACTATAAAACACATCATTGGGAAAAGTAATATTGTTAATTAATAAATACACAACAATCATTAACACAATAGCTTTAATAGTACTAAAAGTAAATGGTTGTATTCCCATTTTAATATAAAGGAATATTAATTTAATTGTATTGAATATAATAACTGAAAGAGCAGTAGCAAAAGCAGCTCCATTTATGCCAACAATATGATATTCTGATAAAGGACTACTTTCACGAATAAAGATCCAATTTGCATACAAAGTAATACAAAGTAATATCAAGTTAAAATATAAATCAAATTTATAGTATTTGGAGTTAATTATTATAATTCCATTTACTCCTGTAATAATATTAAATAATTGGGAGAGCGCAATAAATAACACTACTAAAGTGCCTCCCTGAAATTTTTCTGGTAGTAAACTCAATCCATCATCAATATTTAACCATACTCCTAAAAAAATAAGTCCTCCAAATAAGAATTGGTTAATAGAGGATTTAACATAAATATCCTTAATCTCATTTATATCATTTCTTTCCCATGCTTTAGCAAGTAAAGGGGCAGCAATAGAACCAATAGCCCTTCCAGGAACTCGAATTACATTTCCAATAAAAAAGGCTACCGTATAAAAAGCAACTTCCTTATAACCAATTAACTTTCCAATCATTATCATATCTAACTTAGAAACCAACATTGCAGAAAATCCCCCAACTAACACATACAATCCGAATAAGAGTAATTTTTTACTTTCTATCTTATCAAACTTAACAGTAATGTTATAACTGAATTTGCTGAAAATAGTAATTGATAAAATTATAATCATTCCCAAATACAAAGAAATATATAAATGCAGAAAAGTTTGAAAATTAATATAATTATACCAATGTAAAAACAACAATGAAATACTCATTCCTTTCAGAAAAACTTCTCTTAAGAAAATAGGAATAGTAGCATTTAAAAGAGAACGTGAAAGAGAGGAAAGAACCTCAAAGAAAGAAAGAAAGGAAACCATAAAAAACACCAAATGAAAATTTAATTTCAATAAAGTATAGGTTTTCAGTTCATCTAAATCTGTAGTATCTGGTTTTAAAAACTCTAAAAAGCTTTCTTTAAACAAAGAATAAAGAAACAAAACCAATAAAAAACCAATTACAGGAATTAGAAAAGATAAAGTAATAAGTTGATGTTTATTTTCTGCTTTCGGAAAAAAACGAATAAGTGTTTTAGGAGTTCCTAAAAAAGAGAAAACTGAAATTATAGTAGAATATGCAACAATAATCTGTAACAAACCTAAATGCTCTGGATGAGAATTAAAAGCGTTAGGATATAATATAATTGTTGAAAAAGCACCAAACATTAAACCTATGTAAAAATAGATTGAATTTTTTAAACTCTGTTTTTGTACTATTCCCATTACATTTTATTTAACAAATCCGCAAGTTTCTTAGTCAAAACACTTCTTTTAAACTGAGATAAGTCATCTGAACTAATAGTTTTGATGTTTCCTGTATATAACTGATATACAATATCTTTAATATTTACTTTATTATAAGGAATGTATAGTCCAGATTTAGTTTTTTCTATCAAATTCTTAATATCACTTTCATCAGGACCAAAAGATAATATTGATCGTTTTGCAGCAAAATATTCGAAAATTTTACCTGGGTAATTTCCTTTTCCGCTCTTTGAATTAAACAATAATAACAGCAAAACTGATGACTGGTAATACTGATTAAGAACTTCCTTATGAGACAAATACTCTAGATGTACAACCTTGTTTTTTAGATGAAAATTCTGAGTTATTGATTGTAGGACTTCCGTATCAATATTTCCTGAAAGTCTTATTTCTAATTTATCTTTAAATTCAGGATCCTCTTCACAAATATCATTTAAAGCTTTCCATAGATTTTTTGGATTTCTTAAGTGATTTAATAATCCAAAATGACCAATAACAAAGTTATCATTTTTCTTCTCCTCTTCTACAAAATCCTCTTCATCAAACCCATTTTTAATCAACTGTACATTGCTAGACCCCAGCCTTTTAAAAGACTCAACCCAAGTTTCACTTACGGTTAGTGTTGTGTCCGCAATTTCAAGTACTGACCTCTCTAATTCCTGATATTTCTTTCTTGATTTTTTAGACAATTTAAAATCTTCTAACAAATCTAATTCCGACCAAGGGTCTCTAAAATCTGCAATCCATTTAAGATTCGGTAACCTCTTTTTTAATCCTAAAGCAATAAGATGCATGGAATGGGGAGGACCTGTAGAGACAATATGTGTTATCTCTTCTTCTTGTATTTTTTTACTTAAAAATTTTATTGATGGTTTTACCCAATACACTTTCGGATCAGGAATAAATACATTTCCTCTTATCCAATTCAAAATTTGGTTTTTAGTAGAGGATTTATCCTGAATAATACCCGCATTCGAACTTTCTGACTTACCAAAAATCTTTTCTTTTAAAGAATAAGGCTCCCAAATTGGAGACTTCCAAACCTCCACTTCAGGATGAATATCAGATAACAAGTCCTCATCCTTTACATCAAAAGAAGGAGAATCAGGAGTATAAATAATTGGCTTCCATCCATTTTCAGGTAAATATTTTGAAAACTTTAACCACCTCTGCACACCCGAACCTCCAGCAGGAGGCCAGTAGTAAGTAATGATTAATACTTTCTTCATATTATTTTAATTCTTTGTAAGATACAAATCCTAAAAGCAATAAAAGTAAAATAGAACTTGCATAAGCAACATTCTCTCCTGTGGAATAAGAAGATGGATTAAACTTAAATTCAACTTTTGTTGTACCCTTAGGGATAATCATAGACCTTAAAACATAATTAGAACGGAAATAAGGAACTTTTTCTCCATCTATATACGCATTCCAACCTTTGTCATAATAAATCTCAGAAAACACAGCTAATTGGTCAGAGTTAATATTTGTAAGATTATAAGTAAGATGATTAGGTTTGTACGATTTCATATCTAGTTTTATAGTAGAAGATTCATCTTTTGTAAAAGAAGTAAGTTTATCAGAAAACCTTTTATCTACAATTACTGTAGTTGATGGATCAAAACCATTTAAAGCGTCCAACTCCTCATTTGCATTTTCAACCATCTTTACCTCTGTAACAAACCAAGCATTTCCTAAAGGATTTATACCCGTTAATTTTGACTCCACCGCTTCTCCCTGAGGAGTAATAACCCAACCACAATTAAGCATTGAAAGTACTGAAGTATTATTTTGTGTTAAATGATTATCTATCAACTCTTGATATCTTAAGAGTTTTGCAGCATGATACCCTCCTATTGAATTATGAAAATATGAAGTTCTACTCTCGTTAAATGGATTATTATAATTAAATACTCTAGATTGATTTGTATTTTTATTTAAGATTTCCTTATCTGCAGAAGTTGGTCGGAATGTTGTATTATTATCTTTTACAAAATGTGTTTCGTTTAAATATCTTTTATCTACCGACCATAAATCCGACAAAAGTAAAACCCCCAAGATAATTACTACATATTGTTTTTTTATTTTTCCCTTAATAAACATCCATAAAGTACCAGCAGATAGAAGAATAAAGACAAACGACCTCCATGCGTCTGATTTTAAAATAGACTCTCTATCTGAAGCTAATCTACTTGTAAAGTCAACATTATCATTCAGATAATCATTTGAAGAAAGAAAATCGATAAAAATGGATGGCACAAGAGCAAACAATAAAGTAAGTCCTCCAATAAAATAAAACGAATGTTTTAAAACTATTTCTTTTGATCCTTCTGAAAGAGAAATAGAAGATGAAGTTTCTTTCCTAAGCCTATTAAAAAAGTACGAGAAAGGCGCCACGACGATGAGGACAGTTAAAACTGAAATAGAATCTTTAAAAACAACTGCCAAGATTGCAGTAAAGAAGAATAATAATACCCATGCTAAATATTTGTTAATTCTAACATCTCCACTCTTATTATCTTCATTATTCAAAAATTTATTTAAAGCTAAAATAGCAAGTAATGCAATTCCAAATTCTGCAATAATCATAGCCATGGTAACCGCCCTAAATTTATTATAGGCGGGAACATAATTAAAGAAGAATTCTGTAAGTCCCATAAAATTACTACCCCATCCTAGCATTATAGAAAGAATAGTTGTAATCAATATCCAATATTTATATGGAGATTTTATATATAAAACACCCAAAATAAATAAAAACATAATAATTGATCCAACATAAGTGGGTGATGTACCTGGTTGATCTCCCCAATAAGTCATGGTTTGTTGTTGTAATTTTTGTTGTTTCTTCTTATTTCTGATTCCTCTTAAATATCTTAAAGTCTCAGAATCTTTATTCTCCAACACACTAGTACCCGTTGAACCTCCCATAAAATTTGGAATTAAGAAAGTCATGGTTTCTGCTATTCCATAACTCCACCTAGTTGCATACTCCAAACCTAAACCATCATTCTTTTCTTTTCCATCTTCTGTAACAAGTTCAGATTTTCCTCTTTGTGTTTCAGGTCCGTACTCCATAGTAGTTGCTAAACGTGTATAATTTGTAGCTCCACCCAGAAGTGCTGCAACAAATAAGATTCCAACTTTTTTAAAGAAAATTGGAAGAGTTTTATCTTGTAACTCTTTTACAAACTGAACAATCCCAATAAAAAATAAGATTATTACAGTATAATAAGTAATCTGATAGTGATTTGCATATAATTGCAAAGCAACAAATAAAGAGGTAAAGACAGCTCCTAAGAGCCATTTTTTACTCCTAAATGTATAGAGAACAGATGCAATAATTAATGGTAAATAAGCTATTGCATGAGCTTTTGTCATATGTCCTGCCTGAATAATTATAATAAAATAGGAAGAAAAAGCAAATCCTATTGCACCTACAATTGCTAGTTTATAATCTATCTTTAGAGTTAAAAGTAAAATGTAAAAACCAATCAAATACATGAATAGAAATTTGATTGGACTTGGTAATCCTAATTGAAAAACTTTAGCAACATACTGAATTAAATTTCCATTAGATTGTGTTGAAATTTGATAAGCCGGCATTCCCGAAAACATACGTTTAGTCCAAAGTGATTCTTCTCCAGTTTCTGTTCTATAATCTTGAACTTCTTTACTCATCCCTTTCCAGGTATCAACATCATGTGATGAAAGTACTTTCCCTTCAAATATAGGAGAAAAGAAAATAGATGAAATTGCTAAAAATATTCCTAAAGCGATTAAATGTGGAACAAATTTTTTCATAATTTAAAATTTTAATTATTCATCAACCTCCTCAAAATCTACATAATCACCCATATCACTGGTGTCTGATTTTGATTTTTTTGGTTTTGTTTTTATCGTTACTTTTCCCTCCTCTTCAACATTTGTATTTTGTTGTTGATTAAATTGCTGATTAAATTGAGATTGTTTCTTTTTAACATACCTTTTCAGTAAAATAGGAAACACAAATCTACCTAAAAACTTAAGAATATAAGAAATTAGGAAAAACCAAATTAAAAATTTTATTAAACCTGCCAAAATATTATTTACTTAAATATAAGTTTCTTTCCGAATATACTTTTGTAAAGTAATCATCTTCCAAATCATCAATAAAATATATTGCCTCTCCTGTAGATTTCATTTCTGGCCCTAATTCTTTATTTACATTTGGAAATTTATTAAATGAGAAAACTGGAACCTTAATAGCATATCCTCCTTTTTTAGGGTTAAAATCAAAATCAGTAACTTTCTTCTCTCCTAACATAACTTTAGCAGCATAATTTACATATGGTTCATCATATGCCTTAGCAATAAACGGAACCGTTCTGGAGGCTCTTGGATTTGCTTCAATAACATATACAATTTCATCTTTTATAGCAAACTGTATATTTATTAAACCTACCGTATCTAGAGCAACTGCAATTTTATTTGTTATATCAATCATTTGCTGACGAACATTATCCGATAAATCAAAAGTTGGAAGAACAGCATACGAATCCCCAGAATGAATCCCACAAGGCTCAATATGCTCCATAATTCCGATAATATAAACGTTTTCTCCGTCACATATTGCATCCGCCTCTGCTTCTATTGCCTTGTCTAGATAATGATCTAGTAAAACTTTATTTCCAGGCATATCTTTAAGAAGATCTACAATATGATGTTCTAATTCTTCTTCATTTATTACAATTTTCATTCCTTGGCCACCTAGTACATAAGAAGGACGAACTAATATTGGAAAATTTAAATCTTTTGAAATTTCTAAAGCCTCCTCAGCTGTTTCTGCAACAGCAAATTTAGGATAAGGGATATTATGTTTTTTTAGAAGTTCTGAGAATCTTCCTCTATCTTCAGCAACATCCAAAGCATTGTAAGAAGTTCCCATAATTTTTACCCCATATCTCTCTAGTTTTTCTGCTAGTTTTAATGCAGTCTGACCACCTAACTGAACAATAACTCCTTCTGGTTTTTCATGGCGAATAATATCATAAATATGTTCCCAAAAAACTGGCTCGAAATATAATTTATCTGCAGTATCAAAATCAGTAGAAACAGTTTCCGGATTACAATTTATCATGATAGTTTCAAAACCACATTCTTTTGCTGCCAAAACTCCATGTACACAAGAATAATCAAACTCAATTCCTTGTCCGATTCTATTCGGACCAGAACCTAAAACAATAACTTTTTTCTTATCTGAGGATTCGCTTTCATTATCTGTAAATTTCTTCCCTTCAATTTCTTGTTGCATTTCAAAGGTAGAATAATAATACGGAGTTTTTGCAGTAAATTCTGCCGCACAAGTATCAACAAGTTTATATACTCTTTTTATTCCTTGATTATTTCTCTTTTCATACACTTCACTCTCCAAACATTTTACAAGGTGTGCAATTTGCCTATCGGCATATCCTTTCATTTTAGACTCTAATAATAAATCATCTGGAAGTGTATCAATTGAGTGTTTTTCTATCTCTTTTTCAAAAACAATTAATTCTTCAATTTGATGTAAAAACCAATAGTCAATTTTAGTTATTTCATGTATTTTTTTAGTAGGAATACCAATTCTCATTGCATCATAAATACGGAAAACTCTATCTCCACTAGCGTGTTTCAGAAGATATAAAATCCTATTCTGATCAGTCATTCCTTTTCCATCAGCACCTAATCCGTTTCTTCCTATTTCTAAAGACTGACACGCTTTTTGCATTGCCTCTTGAAAAGACCTTCCAATACTCATCACTTCTCCTACTGATTTCATTTGCAAACCAAGTGTTGTATCCGAACCTTTAAATTTATCAAAGTTCCATCTTGGAAATTTAACAACAACATAATCCAATGTTGGCTCAAAAAATGCAGAAGTTGATTTTGTAATTTGATTATCTAACTCATCTAAAGTATATCCGATAGCAAGTTTTGTAGCAATCTTAGCAATTGGATATCCGGTAGCTTTTGATGCAAGCGCAGAAGAACGAGATACCCTAGGATTTATCTCAATAGCAATAATATCTTCATTTTTATCAGGACTAACCGCAAACTGAACATTACATCCACCAGCAAAATCACCAATCGAACGCATCATTTTTATTGCCATATCTCTCATTCTCTGATAACAAGTATCAGAAAGCGTCATAGCAGGAGCTACTGTAATAGAATCTCCTGTATGAATCCCCATTGGGTCAAAATTCTCAATAGAACAAATAATAATTACATTATCATTATCATCTCTTAAAAGCTCTAATTCATACTCTTTCCAACCTAAAACTGCTTTATCAATAAGCACTTCATGTATAGGGGAAGCGTGTAATCCTTTTGAAAGTAAGTCTTCAAATTCTTCTTTTGTATGCACAAATGAAGCTCCAGTTCCTCCAAGTGTAAATGATGGCCTAATTACCAATGGAAATCCTAACTCTTGAGCTATTTCCTTACCCTCTAAGAAAGAGGTAGCTATCCTAGCAGGAGCAACAGGAACTTCTATTTTTTTCATTAATTTACGGAACTGCTCTCTATCTTCTGTTATATGAATTGCGTCAATATCAACTCCTATAATATCAACTCCATATTCTTCCCAAATTCCTTTTTCATCAACTTCAATACACAAATTCAGTGCTGTTTGTCCACCCATTGTAGGTAAAACTGCATCAATCTGCCTCTCTTCTAAAATTTCTACAATTGATTTTACTTCTAAAGGTTTAAGATAAACATTATCCGCTACAACCTTATCGGTCATAATTGTAGCAGGATTCGAATTTATTAGAGAAACCTCAATACCTTCTTCTCTTAAAGATCTGGCAGCTTGAGAACCTGAATAATCAAACTCGCATGCTTGACCTATCACAATAGGTCCACTTCCTATAATTAAGACTGATTTAATTTCTTTTTTCCTTGGCATTTTTCTATTTTATATAATTGCGAATTTACATGATTTGACTTACTACTACAAACTAAGAAACTCTATTAAATGAATAAATTTTAACAAAATGTTGATAAATATAGCTAAAAAAAAGGTGTTGCTAAAATAGCAACACCTCTAGTATATATATTGTAAATCAATTATTTATGACCTATTTCGTCAGAAACAGTTAATCTTTTTCTTCCTTTAGCTCTTCTTCTAGCTAAAACTTTCTGTCCATCTTTATCAGACATTCTATCCATAAAGCCGTGTTTGTTCTTTCTTTTTCTGTTTGACGGTTGAAACGTTCTTTTTGGCATAACTTTAAATCTTTTTTATTTGGTCTGCAAATTTAGTTTTGTTTTTCTTTATTTCAAAACATTTATCACTCTATTTTTATAAATATTAAATATATATTTGTATTCTGAAATAAATCATGAACAAAACACAAAAGAAAAAAGTAAACTTTAGTAGTTTAATTAAACTCTACAAGTACATAAAACCTTACAAAACAAGGTTTTATACAGGAATAATTTTTTTATTACTTACAAGTTTTGCTTCTTTAATTTTTCCGAAATTAGTTGGAGATTTAATAGATGGTTCATCTCAATCTTTAGAAAAGATTAACCAGATAGCTATTTATTTATTAATATTATTTAGCGCACAAGCTATTTTTTCTTATTTCCGAATTGTACTTTTTGTTAGTGTTGCTGAAAAATCTCTATCCAGATTAAGACAAGATACATTTAACCACTTAAGCAAACTCCCTCTTAATTTTTTTAGCAATAATAAAATTGGAGAATTAAACAGTAGAATTTCTGCAGACATCACGCTACTACAAGAAACTTTTACCACAACTTTTGCAGAGTTTTTCCGACAGATAATATTAATTGTTGGAGGAGTTACATTTCTTAGTTTCATATCAGTAAAACTGACTTTATTTATGCTTTCCGTGCTTCCTGTTATCATGATTTTAGCAGTTTATTTCGGAAAAAAAATAAAAAGTTACTCCAAAAAAGTACAAAAAGAAATTGCAGAATCGAACAATATTGTAGAAGAAACCTTACAAGGAATTAGAGTAGTAAAAACATTTACAAATGAAGCTTTTGAGAGTTTAAAATACAAACAAAAAACTGATGAAGTAGCTAAAACTGCAATAAAAGGAGGGAAATACAGAGGAGCTTTTGCTTCATTTATTATTTTATGTGTTTTTGGTGCTATAATATCTGTAATTTGGTTTGGGACAAAACAAGTACATGAAGGGAATTTAAAAATGGGAGAGTTATTTTCATTTGTACTATACACAGTATTTATTGGAGCTTCAGTTGGGGGTTTAGCAGATTTATACTCAAAAATTCAGAAAGCAATAGGATCTTCTGAAGCACTTTTAGAAATTCTAGAAGATGAAGACGAAAATTATATAGATGGAATAAAGAAAGATATAGTCGGAAATCTAGAATTTAGAGGTGTTACTTTTTCTTACGAAAACAGAATAGAAAACATAGTTCTAGACTCAATTAACTTTACTGCAAAAAAAGGAGAAACAGTAGCAATTGTTGGGCCTAGCGGTGCCGGAAAATCAACTATTACATCTTTAATATTAGATTTTTACAACACAACTAAAGGTAGTGTCTTAATTGATGATGTGGATTTAAAAGAATTTAATCTTCATAATATCAGAAAACAAATTGGTATAGTACCACAAGATACTTTTTTGTTTGGTGGGACAATTTCTGAGAACATTGCTTATGGGAAAATTGATAGCACAAAAGAAGAAATAGTTGAAGCTGCAAAACAAGCTAATGCAGATGAGTTTATTAATTCTTTTGAAGATGGATATAATACACTAGTAGGAGAAAGAGGAATTCAACTTTCCGGAGGGCAAAGACAAAGAATTGCAATTGCAAGAACTATATTAAAAAACCCTGCTATTCTTATTTTAGATGAAGCAACTTCATCTTTAGATTCAAAATCAGAAAGTATGGTTCAAAATGCATTAGAAAAACTAATGAAAAACAGAACAACTATTGTAATTGCTCACAGACTTTCCACAATAAAATCTGCCGATAAAATTTTGGTTTTAGATAAAGGAGAAATTGTTGAAAAAGGAACACATGAAGAATTAATAAAAATTGAAGACGGAACTTATAAATCTTTAAGTAAGTTTCAATTTTTTAATGAGTAATTTCTAATTTACTATTAAGAGTAATCTTATTTAATTTTACCGTTACTAAAACCATCCCACTACTATCTACACTAGGAATGTCTATTTTATTCAAATCAAACCTGTTTAAATACTCCTCAGAAGAATAAATAAGTTTTCCTGAAATATCATAAATTGAAATTAGTGCATTTGTATTGTTTCCAGAATATAAGTCGATAGTAAAAACACTATTAGTAGGATTAGGGTAACAATGAAGAGAAGGAATTAAATCTTCCGTTAAAGTTAATAAACTATCTGCTTTGTAAAAATTAGCCAATCCGTATCCTTCATGATCATTCGGATTATTAAACAAAGTAGCTGACTGAATTATTGAATTTATTATTTCCATATTATTTTTTGAAGGATGAGCCTGCCACAAACAAGCAACCATTCCTGCAAGAACTGGGGAAGAAAATGATGTTCCATTTGCACTTATTACATTTCCATAGGAATTTATAACTGATGTGTTTTTTCCTTGTGCACAAACAGAGGGTTTTACTCTACCATCAGAAGTAGGTCCATATGAAGAAAAAGATGCTATATATCTATTTTCATCAACCGCTCCTACTGATAATATAGAGTCTGCATCTGCAGGAGCTCCTAAATATCTCCAACTACCATTTCCTTCATTTCCTGCAGAATTACAAACAATTATTCCTTTTCTGGAAGCTATTGTTGCTCCTATAGTTGATGGATTTGTTTTACCATCTAAATCTTGATATGTGTGGTTTTGACTTGTATTATTAAAAACTGTATAACCTAGAGAAGAATTAATAATATCCGCTCCTATACTATCTGCAAATTCAGCTCCACAAACCCAATTAAACTCCTCAATAATATTTTCAGAATACGCATCCTCAGTTCTTAATAAAAAATAATTTGCATTTGGTGCAGTTCCGATTATCTGACTTTCCAAATCAGAAGCCATACAAGACATGACCATCATACCATGTGTATCATCATTATATACATCTTTTTCTTTTTCTACAAAATCGTATGTTCCGAAAATCCTACCTTCATTATTTAATTTTTCAAAACATTCCAAACTATCCACATTATAAAAACCAGCATCTAAAACTGCAATAAGCATGTTTTCTCCTTTAAACCCATTATAATGTAATGAATCTCCCCACAACATATAAATCTGATTTAAAGAGGCCCCATAATCCATTTTTCTGGAAAAAGAAAAAGATTGCTTATGTGTTTTATTTGAAATTTGCCATTTTCCAAAGTAATATAAAGAATCTACAAATAAAAAATTTACTTGATTAATTAAAGATGAATCGGTTGTTTGCACAATAATTCCGTTAAACCATTTTGACTTTGCAAGCACATTAAAACCAATATTTTTAATTTGATCTACATAAGTTTGAGTAACAGGCAAATCAGAAATATTTAAGGATATATTTTGTTTAACTCTTCTATTTATTGATTTTTCTGAAAGGAATTTCTCCGCCTCAGAAAGTTTGTATTCATTATTTAATTTGTCTGTAAATTTTATGAAAAATTTATATTCTAACTGTTGTGAAAAAACAGACAATGGGAACATAAAAAAAATTATAATTTTTTTCATTTCTTTTTAATAAATCCACCTCCAATCACATCATTTCCTTCATAAAAAACTGCCGATTGACCAGGAGCAATTCCCTCTACTTTATTCTGGAATAAAACTTTGATGTCTTCTCCTTCATTATACAATACCGCTTCCTCTCCTTTATGTTTGTATCTAACTTTAGTTGTTGATTTTAATCCATCTGGCACAGATCCATATTTAACCAAATTTAAACCTGTAACTGTCATTTCTAATTCTTTTAAATCCTCTTTTGAACCTACAACAACTTCATTTTTTTCTGAATTTATACCAATAACATAAGTTGGTTCCTGACCTAAAGAAACACCTAATTTTCTTTGACCTATTGTATAAAAAGGATAACCATCATGAGTTCCGATAACTTCTCCTGATTTTGTAACAAAATTCCCTCCTTTTACTTTTTCTTCCAAACCATCTACCCTTCTTTTAAGAAATCCTCTATAGTCGTTATCAGGAATAAAACAGATTTCATAACTTTCACTTTTATTTGCAAGTTCTACATATCCTCTATCCAAAGCCATTTGCTTTATGTCTTTTTTATGGTATTTTCCCATAGGAAAAATTGTTCTTTTCAGGCAACTCTGAGACAAACCCCACAAAACATACGATTGATCTTTACCTTCATCCAAACCTTTAGAAACCACATATCTTCCATTATCTTCTCTAACTTGCGCGTAATGACCAGTAGCGATAAATTCGCAATCTAGCATATCTGCTCTTTTCAAGAGTGCTTCCCACTTAATATGGGTATTGCAAAGCACGCAAGGGTTTGGAGTTCTTCCTGCAATATATTCATCAACAAAATTATCAATAATAAAATCGCCAAACTCTTCACGAATATCTAAAATCATATGAGGAAAACCACAATCAACAGCTAATTGACGAGCATCATTTATAGAATCTAAACTACAACAACCAGTTTCTTTTTTACTTCCTCCAGAAGATTCGTAATCCCAAGTTTTCATTGTAATTCCGATAACTTTATAACCTTCCTCATGTAATAATAAAGATGCAATAGTACTATCAATACCACCGCTCATAGCCATTAAAACTTTTCCTTTACTCATGTATTGTTGTATCTAAAACTCCATTTGTATAATAACTCCACTCTCCTACCCTAAAACCATTATTATATACTCCATCAAAAAATAAACTTCCGTCTTCATTATAAGTAGTATATGTTCCATGATAAGTACCATTTACATTTGTAGTTTTTAAATGTACTTCACCGTTAATATAATATTGTTCGAACTTCCCATTTTCAATTCCGTTTTTCCATTGTTTTATTATATAAATCTGCCCAGTTTCGTAATATGTTTTTCTTACACCATCTAATTCTCCTGAAGTATATTGTTCTGATAATATCAAAATACTATCTTCATTAAAATAATTCCAAGTGCTATCCTTCTGTTTATCTACATATAAACCAGAAGCCATTATATTCCCATTTTTATAATATATATGAGTTGCAGCAGCTCTTCCTTCATGAAAAAATTCTTTTGTAGCTTTCAATTCTCCTGATTGATAAAAGAATCTAAACAATCCTTGTTCAGTTCCATCTTTAAATGTTCCATGTGATTTAATAGAACCATCATCATACCAAGTTTGCCATCTCCCTTGTTTTAAACCATTCTGATCTACTACCATTTTTTGGGCACTTACAAAGATAAAACCAAATAAAGATAAGAGTGTAAATATTTTCTTCATCATAATTGTTTTTTAATTAAATTTTCTATTCCGTTTACAAGTTCTTTCCATGTAAATCTTTTCTTTTCTGTTTTTGTATTTTCCGAAAATTGTTTCTCTTTGTTGTTATCATAAAAATCTACAACACAATCTGCAATATCTTTAGTATTTATATCGCAAACATATCCTACTTTATTGTGTGGAACAATTTCCGCTAGCCCACCAACACTTGTAACTAACATTGGTCTTTCAAAATGATAAGCAATTTGTGTAACTCCACTTTGTGTTGCTGTTCGGTAGGTTTGTGTTATCATATCACAGGCACAAAAATAATTTTTCACATCTTCTTCCGGAATAAAATCACTTTTCAGAATTATATTTTCTGAAATACCTAAACTATTAATTTGAGAAATATATTCCTGTTTATTATCGTAAAACTCCCCAGCAACAATTAATTTAACTCCTAAATCTTGTATTCTTTTATCTTCCATTACATCTATCATAATATCTAATCCTTTATATCTTCTGACAAAACCAAAAAAAAGCAAATATTTGCCATTCTCTTCTAAACCTAAATTTTGTTTTGCTTGCTTTTTATCTACAATTTCACCAAAGGAATCATAAATTGGATGAGGAATGAAAATCTTTTCTTTTGTATCTGTAAATTCAGAAAGGTCATCAAGTACAGAAGAAGAAAGAGTTAAAAAGGCGTCACAAGATTTTATAAAATACTTTGTAAGCAGGCTATCTCCTATTCGTTTTTCGTGAGGAATAACATTATCCGTTATTGCAAAAACCTTAGTTGTTTTCTTAATCAATTTGGCAATAGTACCAAGTGCAGGAGCCATAAACGGAAGCCAATATCTGATAATAACATAATCAGGATTTTCTTTCTTTATCTTTTTTGCTACCTTAAACCAATTAAAAGGATTTATTGAGTTTATAATAGGAATAATATTTATCCCTTCAGGACTGTCACCCTCTTCATATTGTGTTTTTCCTGGAAATAGGAAAGATGGATATTGTAATGAAAAAGAATATACAGTAACATCTGCTCCCTGATTTTTATATTCTACTGCTAAGGAATTATTAAAATTTGCAATCCCACCTCTGTATGGAAAAGCAGGACCAATTATGATAACTTTCCTTTTCAAAATTTAGATTTCTTTTTCTACTTGATAGTTGTTCCTATCTTGTGCGTTTCTTGATATCAGTTCAGCAATAAATCCTGCAAGAAATAGCTGAACTCCAATAATCATAGAAGTTAAAGCGATATAAAAAGAGGACATATTTGCAATATTTTCAGCATATTTAATTTCATTAATCATTGCATAAAGTTTATACCCACCAACATATGCGAAAATACCAAAACCTATAAGGAACATTAATGTTCCAATTACTCCAAATAAATGCATAGGTTTTTTACCAAATCTACTGATAAATGTTATTGTCATTAAATCCAAGAAACCATTTAAAAACCTTTCCATGCCAAATTTCGTGACTCCATATTTTCTGGATTGATGAATTACAACTTTCTCCGTAATATTTGTGAACCCTGCCCACTTTGCCATTACCGGGATATAACGATGCATTTCTCCATGAACCTCCACTGATCTTACTACTGTATTTTTGTAAGATTTTAGTCCACAATTAAAATCATGTAAATAAATACCAGAAGCCCTTCGGGCAGCCCAATTAAATAATTTTGTAGGAATAGTTTTTGTAATTGGATCATGTCTCTTCTTCTTCCAACCGGAAACCAAATCATAGCCATCATTCATTATCATTTTATACAAATCAGGAATTTCATCTGGGCTATCTTGCAAATCGGCATCCATAGTTATTACAACATCCCCTTCTGCTTTTGCAAATGCAACATTTAATGCAGCTGACTTTCCGTAATTTCTTCTGAATTTTATTCCTTTCAAGTTAATATTTTCGGAACTTAATTGTTCAATTACTTCCCACGATTTGTCTTTACTACCATCATCAATAAGTAATACCTCATAAGAGAAATTATTCTTTTTCATTACTTTATCAATCCAACTACATAATTCCGGAAGGGATTCTTCCTCATTAAAAAGTGGTACTACTACAGAGATATCCATATTTAATTTGTTTTAATAAATGTTTCTTTCTTACGAACAAAGAGTGCTAATATAGCACAATAAATTGCAATAAAAAACAAAACTGTAATCAATATCTGAAGAAAATAAGTAGTACCTAAACCTTCTTTTCTGATTACATCCCATTTGTCAGTTAATAGCTGTTTTCCTGAAGAATATAATTCTAATTGATCTTCATATTCATCCTCAGAGAAAGCACCCTGAGTGTAAGCATTATCAATTACAGATTTTTGCATAGAAAAAAAACTTAGTTCTCTTTTTTCGTTTATTTCTACATATTTATCAGGGTAAGAAAAAGTCCATAAGAGTGATTTACCTACTGTAAGGACTCCAAAACCAATTGCAGATATTACAAATAAAATCCTGAAAGCATCTCTGAAAGAAAACAACTCATAATAAGAAGCAAACTCTTTTGACCATTTGACAACAAAGTAAGTATAAACAAGCGTCCAAGCTAAAAAGAACACAATTAAATAATTCGTTAAACTCATATTTAAACCAAAAGTAAGATCTATGATAGGAAATATTAATAATACTAATCCTAACATTAATCCTTTATTTAAAATGAATTCCTTCTCTTTTTTTTCCATAAAAAAATTTTACGCAAATATACATAAAAATAGAAGTGAGAAAATGTTTTGTAAAGAGAAGAATAATATTACTTTTGCCCACAAGGGTAAGTCTTGTACGACCAGCTCCCTATTAACTCCCCCAGGACAGGAATGTAGCAAGGGTATTAGGTTGTAGCGGTGCGATATAAGTAGCTTACCCTTACTTTATTTTAAGAAATCCTACTCCAGCCTGTTCTCTCTTTTGCATAAGGTAAATATGCTTTTAAAATATTCTTATTCTCTTTCTTCTTTAAATTTTCGTCTTCTTCTAATAATTTAATTGCTACATTTCTGGAGTATTCTAAAATATTTCCATCTTTTATCAAGTCCGCAATTTTAAATTGTAATTCCCCCGATTGTCTGGTTCCCATCATATCCCCCGCACCTCTTAATCTTAAATCTACCTCCGAAATTTTAAAGCCGTCAGAGGTTTCTACCATGGTTTTTAGTCGTTCTTTTCCTTCATTACTTACTTTATTTCCACTCATAAGTATACAATACGATTGTTCTGCTCCCCTACCAACTCTACCCCTAAGCTGATGTAACTGAGAAAGTCCGAAACGCTCTGCACTTTCTATAATCATAACAGAAGCATTGGGTACATTTACTCCTACTTCAATAACAGTAGTTGCTACCATAATATCCGTAATTCCATCTACAAATCTTTTCATTTCGTATTCCTTATCCTCCGCTTTCATCTGTCCGTGCACTACAGAAACTTGAAATTCTGGTAAAGGAAAATCACGAACCAAACTTCCAAACCCGTCCATTAGGTTTTTATAATCTAGTTTTTCACTTTCCTGTATAAGCGGAAAAACAATATATATTTGTCTGCCGAGTTTTATTTGTTCTCTGATAAAACCAATAACTTTCAGTCTGTTACTATCCGTTCTCCATACAGTTTTCACATCTTTCCTTCCGGGAGGCATCTCATCAATTACCGAAACTTCTAAATCTCCATATAATGTCATAGATAATGTTCGGGGAATAGGAGTTGCCGTCATTACCAAAACATGTGGAGGATAGTCGTTCTTCTTCCAAAGTTTTGATCTTTGAGAAACCCCAAATCTGTGTTGCTCATCAATTATTACAAGTCCTAAGTTTTTTAAACTTTACTTTATCTTCTAATAAAGCATGTGTTCCTATCAAGATGTTTATCTCTCCATTTTCTAACTTTTCATGCAATTCTATCCTCTGTTTAGTTTTGCTAGATCCTGTAAGTATTCCTACTTCTATATTCATTTTTTCTGTAAGATCGGAGATGGTAACCATATGTTGTTGTGCTAGTATTTCTGTAGGAGCCATTATACAAGCCTGAAAACCATTATCCACCGCCATAAGCATACTTAAGAAAGCTACCAATGTTTTTCCACTTCCTACATCTCCTTGCAAGAGTCTATTCATCTGTGCATTTCCTTGTACATCTTTTCGTATTTCTTTCAGAACTCTTTTTTGTGCTCCAGTCAGTTCGAAAGGTAAATGATTATTGTAAAATTCATTAAAATTATCTCCAATAATCGGAAACGGATAACCTTTTAACTTTTTTGTTCTTATTAATTTCAGTTTTAATAAATGAAGTTGTAAAAAGAAAAACTCCTCAAACTTTAATCGTTTTTGTGCACGTATAAAATCATTATTGTTTTTCGGAATATGTATATCTACTAAAGCTTCCTCTTTTGATGGTAGATTTAACTCCTTAATTATTTTTTCAGAAAGTGTTTCTTCTATATCGTTTTTAAGTAGCGGGACTAAGTTTTTTATAAGTTTTAAAATTCCTCTGCTATTTAGTCCTTTTGCAGAAAGTTTTTCGGAAGAATGATACACTCCCTGCAAACCAACATGTGCTTTTTTGTTGTAATCTTCCCACAAATCTGTTTCCGGATGTACAATATTATAAGTATTTTTAAATGCAGATGCTTTCCCAAAAACTAGGTATTCTGTATTTAGTTTTAAACTACTTTTAATCCATCTTGTGCCTTTAAACCAAACTAATTTTATTACTCCTGTATCATCTTCCAAGTGTGCAATTAGTCGTTTTGACCTCCCTTTACCAATATCTTCAAACTTAATTATCTTTCCTTTTATCTGAACAAAAGGCAAGTCAGGAGTAAGATCAGACACCTTAAATATTTTACTTTTATCAATATATCGGAAAGGGTAATAAGTAAGTAAATCTCTGTAAGTAAAGATTCGTAATTCCTTTTTTAAAAGATCGGCCTTAGCGGGCCCAACACCTTTTAAAAAATCTATGGGAGTACTTAAAAGTTCCATGCGATAAAGTTAAATACATTTTTTAGAATATAAGAATATTAACAAAATTTGAAAATGAAATTTTTAACAATACAATGAACTACTAAAACCTTATATTTGCAGTATGCAAAAACTAAAAGATATCTATTATCGGATTCCTGAATTTCTTAGGAATAGATATTTTATTTTAGGTTTTCTATTTCTGATCTGGATTTCATTTATTGACGAAAACAATCTAGTAAATTTAAATAAAAAAATAAACAATTTAGAAAATTTACAAGATGAAATTGATAGTCTGAGTAATGAAATTATTGAACTAAAAGCAAGGTTAGAAAGATTAAACACTGACCCTGAGGAACTTGAAAGATTTGCCAGAGAAAACTTTTTAATGAAAAAAGATGGAGAGGATATAATAATTATTAGAGAAACACAAAATGAATAAATTATTTGAAGATTTTAAAGATGTAACTTTAGATGAGTGGAAGGATAAAATCATTTCAGATTTAAAAGGTGCTGATTTTAATGAAAATCTAGTTTCAGAAGTTGACGATATAAAAATAAATCCTGTTTACAACTCTGAAAGTATTACACATAATTTTAATTGCAACCTACCTTCTGATTGGATATCTTTCCAGGAAATTGACGCAAAAAATGTAGAAGAAGCAAACAAGAAAGCTCTTACTGCACTTAAAAATGATATATCCGGATTATCATTTAAAAACACAAGTAATTTGGAAGTATTACTTGATGGTATTTCTGTAAATAATATTTCTGTAAGGTTTACAAAACATACAGAAGCTTTTTTAGAAGAGTGGAATAATTATTGTAAATCGAATAATTTAACTATTACAGCAATTACAGATAAAAATTCAGTTTTTGCTAAAGGAAAAACAACAAAAGAACAAATAGAATTCTCTTTAACTGAAGGAAAGAGAAGAGGAGATAATCCTCATTTTATTTTTGAAATTGGCAGTAACTTTTTCATGGAAATTGCTAAGATTAAAGCTTTCAGGATTTTATGGAAATCAGAAACAGGAAAAGATGCTTTTATTTTATGCGAAACTGCAAAACACAGTAAAGAAATAGAGTTTGAATACAACAACCTTTTACGAACTACCACAGAATGTATGTCGTCTATTTTTGGGGGTGCAAATGGAATTTTAGTTCATTCCTTTTCTGAAGAAACTTCTGACTTTTCTGATAGAATTGCCAGAAATCAGCAAACTATTTTAAGAAAAGAAGGTTTTTTAGATAAAGTTACGGACCCCACAAAAGGATCTTATTATATAGATTATTTAATTTCTGAATTATTATCTGCTTTTAATGTTTCAAATACAGAAGCTGATAATTCAGAAGAAAAGAGTTGGAACTCTGCTGAAGGAATCGAAATAAAAAACAGATATACAGAAACAGATTTATCAGAATTAGAACATACTAATTTTGTTTCCGGAATTGCGCCAAATTTAAGGGGACCCTACTCAACAATGTATTTAATGCGACCTTGGACAATTAGGCAATATGCGGGATTTTCTACTGCAGAAGAATCCAATGCTTTTTACAAAAGAAATTTGGATGCCGGACAAAAAGGACTTTCTGTTGCATTTGACTTAGCGACACATAGAGGTTATGATTCGGACCATGAAAGAGTAGAAGGTGATGTGGGAATGGCAGGTGTTGCAATTGATTCTGTGGAAGATATGAAGATTTTATTTAATGAAATACCATTAGATAAAATGTCGGTATCCATGACAATGAATGGTGCTGTTTTACCAATTTTAGCTTTTTATATTGTTGCCGCACAAGAGCAAGGGGTATCAGAAAAAGATTTGAGAGGAACAATTCAGAATGATATTCTGAAAGAATTTATGGTGAGAAACACTTACATCTACCCTCCTCATCATTCTATGAAAATAATCTCAGATATTTTTAAATATAC
Organism: uncultured Bacteroidota bacterium; assembly: GCA_902514225.1. Next base: position 2,126 of record CABXPN010000006.1, on the reverse strand, counting down.
ATCTAAAAAAATGCCAAGATTTAATAGTATTTCTATCTCTGGTTATCATATGCAAGAAGCAGGAGCTACTGCAGATATTGAGCTAGCATATACTTTAGCTGATGGATTAGAATATATAAGAACTGGTATAAAATCAGGAATGAAAATTGATGAATTTGCACCCAGATTATCATTTTTCTGGGGAATAGGGATGAATCATTTTATGGAAATTGCAAAGCTAAGAGCAGGGAGGTTATTATGGGCTAAAATTGTAAACGAATTTAATCCTCAAAACCCAAAATCTTTATCTCTCAGAACTCATTGCCAAACTAGCGGGTGGAGTTTAACAGAACAAGATCCGTATAATAATGTTAGTAGAACTTGTTTAGAAGCAATGGCTGCTGTAATGGGAGGAACTCAAAGTCTGCATACTAATGCACTTGACGAAGCAATTGCACTTCCTACAGATTTCTCTGCAAAGATTGCCAGAAACACTCAAATTTATTTACAAAGCGAAACCGGAATTTGCGATACTGTTGACCCATGGGGTGGTTCTTATTATGTAGAAAAATTAACTCATGACTTAGCTAACAAAGCATGGAAACATCTTCAAGAAATTGAAGAATTAGGGGGAATGGTAAAAGCAATTGAAACAGGAATCCCTAAAATGAGAATAGAACAAGCTGCAGCCCAAAAACAAGCCAGAATTGATAGTGGAAAAGATACAATTGTAGGAGTGAATTCGAATATTTTAGAAAAAGAAGATTCTAATCTAGAAATATTAGAAGTAGATAATACTGCTGTAAGAAACTCTCAAATTAAGAGATTGAATAAGATAAAAAGTGAAAGAAATGAAGATGATGTAAGAACATCATTAATCAAACTAAAAGAATCTTGTAAAACAGGAAAGGGAAATCTACTTTCTCTTGCAGTAGATGCAGCACATAAAAGAGCTACTCTAGGCGAGATTTCAGATGCTTTAGAAGATATTTTTGGAAGATATACCTCAAAAAATCAAACAATTTCAGGAGTATATAAAATGGAAATAAAAAATAACAAAACTTTTAAAAAGGCATTAAGTTTATCAGACGAATTTGCTAAAACAAAAGGGAGACGAGCAAGAATAATGATTGCCAAAATGGGACAAGATGGACATGATAGAGGAGCAAAAGTAGTAGCAACATCTTTTGCTGATTTAGGTTTTGATGTTGATGTAGGACCTTTGTTTCAAACTCCCGAAGAAGCTGCAAAACAAGCAGTAGAAAATGATGTACATATTATTGGAATATCATCTTTAGCTGCTGGTCACAAAACACTAGTTCCAAAAGTAATTTCTTCCTTAAGCGATTTTGGTCGAGAAGACATATTGGTAATTGCTGGAGGTGTTATCCCAAAACAAGATTATGATTATTTATTCAACACTGGGGTAAGTGGAATATTTGGTCCAGGCACAATAATTGCTGAATCAGCAATAGAAATCTTAAAGAAATTATTAAAAAAATAATCAAGAAAATTAAATTCCCTAATTCTCTGGATCAATAAATTCTAAATGTTGACAACAACTCGGTAAATTATCATGTGCTTTTCTATTTGCTTTTACATCATCAGCATCATAACCTATATTTGAGATTATTGTTCTAATATTTTCTACAGAATTCTTTTTTGTTTTGAAAGTAATACTTAGGACCTGAGTTTCAATATCTAAATTTACTGCTGTTACTCCTTTGGTAAATTGCATTTCTTTTTCAATACGATCTTTACAGCAAGTACCCTCACATTCCGCAGAAGTTTTAATCTGAACGGTTTGTTTTTGTGAATATAAATTAACTGTAATCACATTTATTAAAAGAAAGATTATTAATTTTCGCATAATTAGTTTATTTAAATTATTATTTTATTTTATATCTTAAACCTGTATAAATCATTCTTCCCATCACTGGAGCATAAATAAGAGAAGCGTCAAAAGCTGATGAAAAAGGATTTCCGGCATCAATTATCGGATTGTCTTGAGTGTAACTTAAGAGATTTTCTCCTCCTACATAAACGCTAAAATATTTGAATTTCTTTGTCACTTGAGCGTTTATTAAGTAAAACGGATCAGACATGTGTTCTGATCTAAAATCTCCGAAAATATCATTTAATTTATA